>NZ_BAAALD010000075.1:7551-36441 GCF_039528095.1 Kitasatospora arboriphila | reverse complement strand
CGCGGCGCCGCCGCCCGACCCGGACCGGCTGCGGCCCGGGTCGGCCCGGTGGAAATGGCGCCCGGCCGCGCCCATCCTGGGGAGGTCGGGCCCGCCCCCGGGCCGCCGTACGACCCCACGGAGGGCCCATGCAGCAGCCGGCCCCGTACCCCTACCGCACCACCCGCGAGGACGTCCGGATCGCCATGCCGGACGGCACCCGCCTCGCCGCCCGCCTCTGGCTGCCGGTCACCGACCACCCGGTGCCCGCCCTGCTCGAACACCACCCCGGCGGGCTCGGCGACACCACCGCCGTCCGCGACGCCCAACGCCACCCCTGGTACGCCGGCCACGGCTACGCCTCGCTGCGCGTCGACGCCCGCGGCCACGGCAGCTCCGAAGGCAGCCCGGCCGACCCCGCCTCCCCCGCCGGCACCGACGACGGACTCGCCCTGCTCGACTGGCTCACCGCCCGCCCCTGGTCCAACGGCCGGGCCGGCGCCTTCGGCATCGGCCGCGGCGCCGCCGCCGCCCTCGCCCTCGCCGCCGGCGCCCTGCTAGCACTCGCCGCCGTGGTCGCCGTCTGCGCGGACGACCGCACCGCACCACGGCGGGACCTGGCCGGCGCGCCGCTCGCCGCCGCCGTGCACGGCGGATCCGCCGCCCGGCTCGCCGCCGCCTGCCGCCCGCCCGACCCCCGCTACACCGGCGACGACTGGCGGCGGCTCTGGCTGGAACGCCTCGCCGCCGTCGACCCCGGCGCCGACGACGAGGGCGGGCCGATCGACCTCCGGACCGTCCGCGCCGCCGTCCTCGCCTTCGGCGGCTGGGCCGACCCGCAGGCCGGCACCGTGCTGCGCCTGGTCGAGGAACTCGGCCCGGACGCCCGCGGCGTCCTCGGCCCCTGGCCGCACCAGTACCCCGACCAGGGCCTGCCGCCCGGCCCGGCGATCGGCTTCCTCCAGGAGACCCTGCGCTGGTGGGACCACTGGCTCAGGGGCGCCGACACCGGCGTCCTCAAGGTACCCGCCCTGCGCAGCTGGATGAACGAGTCGGTGCCGCCCGCCCCCTCCTACGCCAACCGGCCCGGCCGCTGGATCGGCGACGACGGCTGGCCCTCCCCCGACGTCCGCGAGGTGCACTACGGACTCGACGACGCGCTGCGCACCGCCGGGACGCCCTCCGGCGAGCGCTTCGTCCCCGTCCGCTCCCCGCAGCACACCGGCATCGACGCCGGGGCGCTCCGGCCGGCCGGCGGCGCGGCCGACCTGCCACCGGACCAGCGCGAGGAGGACGGCCGCTCGGTCTGCTTCGACTCCGTGCCGCTGCCGGAGCCCGAGGAACTGCTCGGCGGACCGGCGCTGCGGCTGCGGGTGCGCTGCGACGGCCGCCACGGGCAGGTCGCCGCCCGGCTCTGCGACGTGGCACCGGACGGATCGTCCACGCTGGTCACCCGGGGTGCGGCGGCGCTGGCCGGCGGCACCGGCCCGGTCGAGGTGGAGGTGGAGCTCGCCCCGGTCGCGCACGCCTTCCCCGCCGGGCACCGGATCCGGCTGGCGCTCTCCTCGGCGTACTGGCCCTGGCTGTGGCCGGTCGCGGAGACCGGTGGCTTCGAGGTGGACCCGGGCGGCTCGGTGCTGACGCTGCCGGTGCGGCACCTGGCGGCGGGCGCCGGCCGCGGGCCCGGCCCCACAGGGGGAGCCGGGCCCGCGGGGAGCCGCCGGACGGGCCGTCAGACCCGGACGATCGCCGAGATCGGCATGGCCGTCGCCGAGACGTAACGGACGACCGCACCGGTGTGCGGCGCGTGGATGACCTGCCCGCCGCCCACGTACATGCCGACGTGGTGCTGGTCGCCGTAGTAGATCACCAGGTCGCCGGGCTTGGCGTTGGCGATGTTGGTGCCGATGTTGGTGCCCGCGCCGGCCTGGGACTGCGAGGTGCGCGGGATCGAGACGCCGGCCTTGCCGTACGCCCACTGCATCAGACCGGAGCAGTCGAAGGTGCTCGGGCCGGTCGCACCGTACACGTACGGGGCGCCCAGCGCGGACTTGACGGCCGCGATCGCCTTGGCGGTGTACGAGCCCGAGGGCACGTCCACACTGCCGAGGTCGGGACGGGCGGTGTCCCGCGAGGCGCGGTCCGCGGAGGACTTGGCCGCGGAGGCCGCCTTCGCCTCGGCCGCGGCGAGGTCGTCCTTCTCCTTCTGCGTGAGGGTGTTCAGCAGGGCGCTGGCCTTGGCCAGCTTGTCCTGGAACTCCTCCTTCTTGGCCTTCAGCGCGCGGGTGCTGGTGTCCAGCTCGGCGAGCTTGTGCTCGGCCTCGACCTTCTGGCCGTCCAGCTTGGCCTGCTCGGCCTTGAAGGACTTGAGGGTGTCGGCCTGGGTGGCGCTCATCCGGCTGACCGCGCCGGCCTGGCCCAGGAACTCGCCCGGGTTGCTGGAGAGCATCAGCTGGACGGTCGGCGAGATGCCGCCGTCGCGGTACTGCTGGGCCGCGACCTCGGCGAGGCGGCCCTGGACGCCGCTGACCTCCGCCTGCTGGCGGGCGACCTGGTCCTGCAGCTGGGTGACCTGCTTCTGCAGGTCCTGCTGCTTCTGCTCGGCCGCGAGGTAGGCCTCGTTGGAGGCCTCGGCCTGCTCGTTGAGCTGGTCGACCTGGGCCGCGACCTGCTCCTTGGTGGGGGTCGGGTCCGCGTGCGCGCCGGTCTGCGAGGAGAGGGCCACCGCAGTGGCGGCTGCCGCAGTCAGGATCGAGGCACGGGTACGGCCGACGGGCTTGGGACGACGATGGGACGCCACGAAGGCGGACTCCTTCTTCCTCACACCGCCTACCGGGTGAGCTGACGGGTTCGGGCCGGAAGCATTGCCCTACGACGCCTCACGCCCGCACCCGCCCGTCCGCGGTCCGACCGCGGCCCGGCCGGCGCGGCCGACCTGACGCCGATTCACCCCGGGGGAAACGTGGTTCCCCGGCTCCGTTCGACAGCACCCCCGCAGGGGCTCCCCGTGGACGGTCGGGACCGTCCTGCTGCGTCGCGGACTCGGCGGCGACCACCGCCGCCGCCCGGGTTGGGCGAACCACTGTGCGGTGATCCGTGGGGATGACCCTAGTAACCGATCCGTGATCCGTTCAAATCCTTGTCAGAAAAACGACGGGGAAATGTTGTCGTGAAAATGTGATTGCGACCGCCGGTGACCGGTAATCCACGCTCGGCTGACGCGATGTCACCCGTCGGCGGACAAAACGCGACGCCCGGGCGTGTCGGAGATCACACGGTGATCGCGACGCGCCCGGGCGTGTCATGCGGCATCAGAAACGCCGCAGGTGAGGCTTATGTCCGAATTGCTACTGGAGGGTCAGACGCGGCGGATCGTCTTGATCGGCAGGGTGTCGGCGTCCATCACCTTCACCACGTCGCCGGTGTGCGGCGCGTGGACGACGAGGCCGTTGCCGATGTACATGCCGACGTGGTGCGCGTCCGAGTAGTAGATGACGAGGTCACCCGGCTGGGCGTCGGCCAAGGAGGGTACCCGGGCGCCGACGCTCGCCTGCGACTGCGAGGTGCGCGGCAGCGACACGCCGGCCTTGGCGTACGCCCACACCATCAGACCGGAGCAGTCGAAGGAGTTCGGGCCGGTGGCGCCCCAGACGTACGGGGTGCCGCGCTTGCCCATCGCCGCGGCGACCGCGGTGGCCGCGTAGCCGGAGGCCGGCGGCAGGCTGCCCAGGTCGTAGCGGCTGTCGCCGCGCGAGGCGCGGTCGGTGCCGAGGACCGCGGCGCGCTCGGCGGCGGTCAGCGTGCTCAGCAGGCTCTGGGCCTCGGAGAGCTTCTTCTGGACCTCCGACTTGGCGTCGTTCAGGACCTGGGTGGAGCGGTCCAGCTCGGACAGGATGGCGGCGGCCTCCTGCTTCTGCTGGTCCAGCCGGCGCTGCTGGTCCCGCAGGCCCTTCAGCGTCGAGGCCTGGGTGTCGGTGGCCTGCTCGTTGCTGGACGCCTTCGCGAGGTAGTTGTCCGGGTTCGAGGAGAGCATCAGCGCGACCGTCGGGTCGACGCCGCCGGTGCGGTACTCGTCGGCCGCGACCGCGGACAGGCCCGACGCCACCTGGGAGAGCTGCTCCTGGCTGCGGGCGATCTGGTCCTGCAGCTGGTCGGCCTGCTTGCGGAGCTGGTCGGCCCGCTCCTTGGCGCCGTTGTACTTCTCGGCCGCCTGCTCCTGCTCCTCGAGCAGCTTGTCGACCTGGACCTTCACCTCGTCCTTGCTCGGCTTCGCCGGCGCGGCATGCGCGGCGGCCTGGGCCGACAGGGCGACCGCGGTCGCGGCGGCAGCGGTGAGCACGGTGACCCGCGCGCGGCTCGGCTGCTTGGGACGGCGGTGGGAGGCCAAGGGACTAGCTCCTTCTTCCTGCTGGACTCACCCGATCGGGTGGACGTCCGGAAAATAGGTTTGACGCCAGACCCTAGTGAAGATCCGCCCCCTGCGCCACTCCCGTGCCGGGCGAACTTGGCGCGGAACGCTGGATTTCACCACCCCGACACAACCCCGCCACCATGCCCTCCACCTGGGCCGACGACCCGTCAGGGCCGGGCGAGCCGGTTGAGCAGCAGGATCGACGCGACCGGGCGTGCACCGGCCTTCCGTACGCCGTCCGCAACCTCCCGATCCGTGGAGACCACCACGACCGGCCGGCCCTGCGGCTCGGCCCGCACCAGGCGGCGGATCAGCTCGTCCGCGGTCTCCCCGGTGCGGCTGAAGCGCACCCGGACCCCGCGCGGCGGCGCCATGATCACCGGGACGTCGAGGTCCTGCCCGTCGAAGACGCAGGTGACCTCGGCCTGGGTGCGCTGCGCGAGCATCGCCAGACCGCCCAGCAGCCGCATCCGCTGCTGCTCCAGCGGCAGCGTCGGATACCCGGTCTTGGTCACGTTGTAGCCGTCGACGACCAGGTGCACCTGAGGGATCGCCAGCAGCTGGTCGAGCAGTGCGGGGTCGTCCTCCGCCAGACCGCGGCGCGCCACGTCGTGCGGGTTGGCCGAGCCCGGCTCGACCGCCTCCACCAGGTCGGCCGGGCGCAGCTGCGCCACCGGCAGCGCCAGCTCGCGCTGCAGGCCCTGCGCCGACTGCAGCACCGTGTCGAGCAGCAGCCGCAGCCGCATGTCCTCCACGCTGCGGCCCTCGCGCGCCGACCGCCGGCCGGCCTCCGCGGCCGTCTCCAGCTCGGTGATCCGGTGCCGCAGCCGCCGGGCCTCGCCGTCCGCCGCACTGCGCTCGGCGGCCGCGGCGGCCCGCGCCGCCTCCAGCTCGGTCGCCAGCTTGCGGGCCTCGGCCTGCGCCCGCCGGGTGTCGCTCTCCAGGCTCCGGACGCGCTTGCGCAGCGACTCCGCCTCCCGGCGCACGCCCTCCGACTCGGCGCGGTGCCGGTCCAGGTCCGCGCGGGCGGCGGCGCGCACCTCCGTCAGTTCGGCCTGCAGCTTCTCCACCACCCGGGCGGCCTCGGCGGCGGCGCCCTCGGCGTCCGCCCGCTCGACCTCGTCGCCCGCCTCGACCACCAGCCGGCTCCAGCCGGCCGGGCGCAGCAGGTAGGCGGCGGCGGCCACGTCCATCGGGTCGGCGGCGGCCGGCACCGCGCCGGACTCCAGCGCCTTCACCAGGTCGGGCTGGCCGAGCCGCAGCCGATCGGCTATCCGGACGCGGAAGACCGGCTCCGCGTCCAGCGCCGCGGCCAGCGCGGTCGCCGCGTACTTGGCGCGCCGGGCCGGGGTGAACTTGGCGTACGGGCGCAGACCCGCGGGCAGTTCGCCGGGCGGGATGGCGCCGAGCGCGTCGGCGGCGATGCCCACGACCCGGCGGCGGACCCCTTCGGGCAGCGGCCGGTCCAACTGCTCGGACGGTGCGTCCCCGGCCGCGGGCTCCTGCCCGGCCCCGGCGGCGTCCGGCAGCTCCGCGTCCGCGGCGGGCTGCTGCCCCTGCGGCTCGGCCGGCCCGCTCGCTGCGTCCACCACGTCCTCGGCTCCGATTCTGGTCCCCGGGCCCGCGGCCGGTGGCCGCTGCCCTCGAAATGCACCGCTCTGTGCAATTGTCCCGTCTACCGTGCCCAGCCGGGCACCGCGCCACACACCCCGGCGGCGCCAGGGGCTCCACCGGGGTGTGTCGGAAGCGCGAGGCTCAGGCCTTCGGCTCGTCCTCGGCCGGCTGCTCGTCGGCGCCGGCGCCGGGGCGGGCCACCAGCTCCACCTGGTCGACCGCGTTGCACCAGCGGCAGCGGACCGACTCCAGGGTCTCGCTGAGCACCTCGGTCTCCTCCACCTTGGACTCGCCGCCGAGGTCGAAGTGGAGGTACTCCACCACCCGGGCCGAGCGCGTCACGTCGAAGCGGGTGAGGTTCCCGCAGAGCGTGCAGCGCCAGCGGGTCTCGGCGGTGGGGGCGGCGATGGTCATCGGAGGTCCTCTCGGATGGTCCGGGTCCGGTCCTCCAAGCCTATTGCGTGCGGCTCTTCCGGCGGTCACCGGTCCTGAAGGGCGGACAGGTCACCCGCTTGCTGCACCCGCGGTGTCACCGCGGGTGCACCGAGGAATGCTCGCTGTCATGGCCGTCCCCGCCCCCGTCCCCGCCCCCGTGCGCGCAGCGGCGGGCCGGGACGCCGCCGCGCCGGCGCGCACGCCGGTCGTCACCTACGCGCTGATCGCGCTGAGCGCCCTCGTCCTGCTGGCCGGCCCGAGCTTCGGCCTCAATCCGCGGTACGGCACCGGCAACGCCCGCGTCTGCGCGGAGCAGCGCTTCGAGCAGCACTGGGGGGCCGTCCCCGCGGAGCTGCTCGCCAACCGGCCCCTGGACGCCGGCCGGCTGGCGACGCTGCCCCCGGCGGTGCCCGGCTGCACCGTCCCTCCCACCCCGCACAAGATCCCCTTCCTGTCGGTGCTCAGCTCGCTGTTCGTCCACGCGGGCTGGCTGCACCTGGTGGGCAACCTGCTCTTCCTCTACGTCTTCGGCCCGGACGTGGAGGAGCGCCTCGGACGGCTGCGCTTCCTCCTCTTCTATCTGGGCATCGGCTACCTGGCGACGTATGGCTGGGCACTGGCGGAGTCGGACTCCACGGAGTCGGTGCGGGCACTGGTCGGCGCCTCGGGGGCGATCGCCGGGGTGCTCGGCGGGTACCTGCGGTGCTATCCGCGGGCCCGGGTCACCGCGTTGGTGCCGGTGCTGTTCTTCCTGCCGCTGCGGTTCCCGGCCTGGCTGGTGCTCGGCCTGTGGTTCGCCCTGCAGTGGTGGCCGGTGGGCCCCGCGGTGCCGGGCGTGGCCTACCTGGTGCACGTGATCGGCTTCAGCGCGGGGTGGCTGCTCGCGCGCCCGGTGCGGCCCCGGACAGGGCAGACGCGCCGCCTGACGGCGGATACGCTGGGCGGAACCCCACACACAGGAGCCGAAGAGTGATCACCGCGATCGTCCTCATCAAGACCAGCGTCGACCGGATCCCCGAGATCGCCGAGGCGATCGCCGCGATCGAGGGCGTCAGCGAGGTCTACTCGGTGACCGGCAGCTACGACCTGGTGGCGATGGTCCGCGTCCGGCAGCACGAGGACCTCGCCGAGGTGATCCCCGGTCAGGTCAACAAGGTCCCGGGCGTCGAGCACACCGAGACCCAGATCGCCTTCCGCACCTACTCCCAGCACGACCTGGAAGCCGCCTTCGCCCTCGGCCTCGACGAGTAGGTAGGAGGGGCAGCACCCCCAGGGGCGCGTGCGCGGTTCCCCGCGCCCCTGAGTGCGTACCCCGAACGTCTCAGGCGGCCCGGTCGGTGTCCGCGACGCAGCGGCCGCCCTCGTTGCGGTAGGACCAGCGGGCGCCGTCGGTGACCAGCTCGCGGACGGCGGCCAGGAAGCGGTCCACGTGCTCCTCCGGGGTGCCCGCGCCGAAGCTGACCCGGATCGCGTTGAGGCTCCGCTCCCCCGGCAGCGACGGCTCCGGCGCGCCGCACGCGGACGGCGCCGCCTCCTCCCCGCCGAGCAGCGTCCGCACCAGCGGGTGCGCGCAGAACAGGCCGTCGCGGACGCCGATGCCGTACTCGGCGGAGAGCGCCGCCGAGAAGTGCGAACTGTTCCAGCCGCGGACGACGAAGGAGAGCACGCCCACCCGGGCGGACCGCTCGCCGAACAGGTTGAGCACCTTGACCTCGGGGATCCCGGCCAGCCCGGCGGTGAGCCGCTCGACGAGCGCCTGCTCGCGGGCCTCCAGGGCGTCGAACCCGGCCTCGGTGAGCGCCCGGCAGGCGGAGGCGATGGCGTAGGCGCCGATCACGTTGGGCGAGCCGGCCTCGTGGCGGGCCGGGCCGGTGTGCCACTCGACGGCCACCGAGCCGTCGGCCTCCCGGGCGACGGTGCGGCTGGCGCCGCCGCCCGCCAGGTAGGGCTCGGCGGCGTCGAGCCAGTCGCTGCGGCCGGCGAGCACCCCGGCGCCGAACGGCGCGTAGAGCTTGTGGCCGGAGAACGCGACCCAGTCGACGTCGAGTTCACGGACCGACAGGCGGTGGTGCGGGGCGAGCTGGGCGGCGTCCAGCACCACCCGGGCGCCGTGCCGGTGGGCGGTCTCGGTGAGTTCGGCGATCGGCCACAGTTCGCCGGTGACGTTGGAGGCGCCGGTGACGCACAGCAGGCGCGGGCCGTCCGGGGAACCGGCGGCGAGGGCGGCGTCCAGGGCGGCGACGGCCTCGGCGTGCGAGCGCGGGGCGCGCAGGTACTCGACCGTCAGACCGGCATGGCGCCAGGGCAGCAGGGAGGCATGGTGCTCGGTCTCGAAGGCGAACACCCGGGTGCCGGCGGGGAGGGCCCCGGCGAGCAGGTTGAGCGAGTCGGTGGTGGCGCGGGTGAACACCACCTGGTCGCCCTCGCGCAGGTCGAGGAAGTCGGCGACGGTGCGGCGGCTCTGCTCGAACAGGTCGGTGGAGAGCTGCGAGAGGTAGCCGGCGCCGCGGTGGACGCTGCCGTAGTAGGGGGCGTAGGCGGCGACGTCGTCCCAGACCCGCTGCAGGGCGGGGGCGCTGGCGGCGTAGTCGAGTGCGGCGTAGCCGACCTTCTCACCGGTGGCGAGCGGCACCTGGACGTCGTGGCCGAGGACGGCGAGCGGGGCGCAGAGGTCGGTGGAAAGCGACATGAGGATGCACTCCTTCACGGGGTGGGGACCCCGGGGAGCCATCGCCGGAAGTCCGCGCTTGCCACGCGGACGGTTCGCCGCACGGCCCGGTCCTCACCCAGGGCACCCCGCCACGGACGGAGGGTTGCCGGACAGCAAGCTGGGGCTTGACGCTGCCACTCATGACCTGCGCAGGACTCTAGGTGACCGCTGTGCGACGGGTCAAGCACGGCGGGGCGTGCGGGGGACCGGCCTCGGCCGGATGCCCCCGCGCGCCCCGTGCGGCTCGCCGGCGGCTCGCTACTTGTTCGTCGCCTCGGCCCAGCGCTTGAGCGTCGCCTCCGCCGCGCCCGAGTCGATGGCCGCGGCCGCCCGCTCGATCCCGGCGGCGAGCTGCTCGGCGAGCGGCGCGTCGGTGAGGTCGAGCACCGCCAGCGCGGCGGCCGTGTTGAGCAGGACGGCGTCCCGCACCGGGCCGCGCTCACCGGCGAACAGCCGCCGTGCGACGGCCGCGTTGTGCTCGGCGTCGGCCCCGCGGAGGGCTTCGATCCCGGCCAGTTCGATCCCGACGTCCCGCGGGTCGAAGTCCGCCTCGGTGACGGTGCCGTCCTTGACGATCCACACGTGCGAGGTGGTGCAGACGGTCAGTTCGTCCAGGCCGTCGTCGCCGCGGAAGACCAGTGCGGTGGCGCCGCGCCGGGCGAAGACGCCGGCGATCAGTCCGGCGAGCCGGGTGTCGAAGCAGCCGACGGCGTGCGAGGTGACCCGGGCCGGGTTGGTCAGCGGGCCGAGGATGTTGAAGGCGGTGGGCACGCCGAGCCCGGCCCGCGCGGTCGCCGCGTGCCGCATCGCGGGGTGGAACTTCGCCGCGAAGCAGAAGGTCAGGCCGACCTCCTCGGCCACCTCGGCGACCCGCCGGGCGCCGAGGTCGAGGCTGATGCCGAGCTTCTGCAGCACGTCGGAGGAGCCGGACGCGGAGGAGGAGGCCCGGTTGCCGTGCTTGACGACCTTGGCGCCGGCCGCGGCCGCGACGATCGCCGACATGGTGGAGATGTTGACGGTCTTCGCGCGGTCGCCGCCGGTGCCGACGATGTCCACGGCCGGGCCGGGGATGTGCAGCGGCTCGGCGTGCGCGTACATCGCGTCGACCAGGCCGGCGATCTCCTCGACCGTCTCGCCCTTGGCGCGCAGCGCGACCATGAAGCCGGCGACCTGCACGGGCGAGGCCTCGCCGCTCATGATCTGGTCCATCGCCCAGGCGGTGTCCGCCTCCGCGAGGTCCTCGCCGCGCAACAGTGCCGTCAGGACGTCGGGCCAGGTGCGGACCACCTGCACGGGGTCCTTGCCGCCGTTCGCAGGGTTCACGTTCACCATGGCCGACTCCAGCTCTCATCGGTAGTGCGCCGATACAAGGGACGGAGTCAGCCTAGCGAGCGGCGGCGGGCGGCCGTGCCGATCCCGCCGCCCCTTCTCTCCTGATGAGACGGGTGGTGCCGGAGGCCCGGTCAGCGGTGGGCGGGCGTCCGCTTGGCGATCCGGGCGCGGAGCAGGGTGGCGGCGGCCTCGGCGAGGGCGACCGGGTCGACCGGCTGCGCGATGGCGGCGTCGGCGCGGCTCCAGGCGGCGAGCCAGGAGTCCTGCGGCCGGCCGATCAGGACGAGCACCGGCGGGCAGCCGTAGATCTCGTCCTTGAGCTGGCGGGTGAGGCCGAGGCCGCCGGCGGGGACGGCCTCGCCGTCCAGCACGCAGAGGTCCACGCCGCCGCGCTCCAGGGCGCGGAGCACCGCCGGGGTGGTGGCGCACTCCAGGTACTCGACGGCGGGCAGGTCCGCGGCGGGCCGGCGGCCCAGGGCCAGGGAGACCTGCTCGCGGGTGTTGCGGTCGTCGCTGTAGACGAGAACGGTGAGCGTCTCGTCGGTCGTGTGCGCCATGGGCCCTGCTCCCGGGTGCTCGTCCTCTTAATATGTGCCGCTCCGAACGGCCCAGTGTGACCCGGACCACGTTCACCTCCGGATGCTACTCCGGCGGGGCCCTCCCGGTGAGTCCCTGACGCGATCTCCCTCAAGCCGCCGCGCCCGAATCTCACCCGCGCGGGGTACTCCGCCTCACCCACCCCGAACAACCGTCAGAAAACGGACACCCGGGCGGAGCAGCGCCGGACGTCCGCGCAGGCCAACGCCAGGGGGGCATACCGCACGCACCGGACACTCCGAGGAGCACCCCCCGGCGTGAAGACGGAATAAGGGACCGACATAATGTCCGTCGTGGCGACAGCAACAGCAACAGAAACCGGACACGCGCACGGAGCGGTCAACAGGCCGAACCTTGTCAGCGTCGGAACCATCGTCTGGCTGAGCTCCGAGCTGATGTTCTTCGCGGCCCTGTTCGCGATGTACTTCACGCTCCGCTCGGTCATGGGATCGGAGTTCTGGACGGAGAAGGCGGACGCCCTCAACGTGCCGTTCTCCTCGGTGAACACCACGATCCTGGTGCTCTCCTCCCTCACCTGCCAGCTCGGCGTGTTCGCCGCCGAGCGCGGTGACGTGAAGAAGCTCCGCTCGTGGTTCACGATCACCTTCGTGATGGGCGCGATCTTCATCGGCGGCCAGATCTTCGAGTACACCGAGCTGGTCAAGGTGGACGGCCTGTCGCTGTCCTCCGACCCGTACGGCACGGTGTTCTACCTGACCACCGGCTTCCACGGCCTGCACGTGACGGGTGGTCTGATCGCCTTCCTGCTGGTCCTGGGGCGGACGTACGCCGCCAGGCGGTTCACGCACGAGCAGGCCACCGCCGCGATCGTGGTGTCGTACTACTGGCACTTCGTCGACGTCGTGTGGATCGGCCTGTTCGCGACCATCTACCTGATCAAGTAAAGGCTGATCAGGTCGCTGGCCGCCGGCCGGAGAGCACCCGCCCCGCGCGGGAGCCCCGCCGACCAGTCCGCCCCGACCCGGGTACCGGCCCCGAGCAGACCGGTCCCACGGGCGCAGCCACCCAGCCGACCAGATCCTGACACCGGGGTTAATCCGTGAAAAAGCTCTCCGCACGACGGCGCCACCCACTGGCGGCGCTGGTCGTCCTACTTCTCGCCCTGGCGGCCACCGGGGGGCTGTACGCCGCGTTCGCGCCCGCCGAGAAGGCGCAGGCCGACACCTCCGCGCAGTCGCTCGCGATCGAAGAGGGCAAGAAGCTCTTCGCCGTGGGCTGCTCCTCCTGCCACGGCCTCGACGGCCAGGGCAGCTCCGACGGCCCGAGCCTGGTGGGCGTGGGCTCCGCCGCGGTCGACTTCCAGGTCGGCACCGGCCGTATGCCGGCCCAGCAGAGCGGCGCCCAGGTGCCCTCCAAGAAGGTCGTCTACTCCCAGGCGCAGATCGACCAGCTGGCCGCCTACGTGGCCTCGCTCGGCCCCGGCCCGGTCGCTCCGACCAAGGAGCAGTACACCTCCACCGACCCGAACGACGTGGCCAAGGGCGGCGAGCTCTTCCGGACCAACTGCGCCCAGTGCCACAACTTCGCGGGCAAGGGTGGCGCCCTGACGAAGGGCAAGTACGCCCCGACGCTGGAGAACACCTCCCCGAAGCACATCTACGAGGCCATGCAGACCGGCCCGCAGAACATGCCGTCGTTCCCCGACACCACCATGCCGGAGGAGCAGAAGAAGCAGATCGTGGCCTGGGTCAGCCACACCAACGACGAGCCCAACCCCGGTGGCCTGTCCCTGGGCAGCCTCGGTCCGGTGACCGAGGGCCTGTTCGGCTGGATCTTCGCCCTCGGTGCGCTCATCGTGACCGCGATCTGGGTCGCCGCCCACACCACCAAGGCCAAGAAGTCATGAGCCACGAGATGTCTGACGAGAAGCTGCCGGAGTCGCACGGCTCCGAAGGGCACGAGGCCGCCGTTCACGGCGACCCGTTCGCCGACCCCGGTCTGCCGGCCCACGAGCCGCGCCGGACCGACATCGACGAGCGCGCCGCCAAGCGCGCGGAGCGGCAGGTCTCCCTGCTGTTCATCGTCTCGATGCTCGCCACCGTGGGCTTCATCGCCTCGTACGTGGCCATCGACATCGACAAGATCGTCTACATCTTCCCGCTGGGCCACGTCAGCGCGCTGAACTTCGCGCTCGGCATGACCCTCGGTGTGGCGCTCTTCTGCATCGGCGCGGGCGCCGTCCACTGGGCGCGCACCCTGATGTCGGACCACGAGATCCCGGCCGACCGTCACCCGATCGAGGCCGACGACGAGCTGCGTGCCGACGTCATGGAGCAGTTCAGGACGGGCGCCGCGGAGTCCGGCTTCGGCCGCCGCAAGATGCTCCGCAACACCCTGATCGGCTCGATGGCCCTGGTGCCGCTCTCCGGTGTGGTGCTGCTGCGCGACCTGGGCCCGCTGCCCGAGGACAAGCTGGCGCACACCGGCTGGGAGCTGGCCACCCCGGCCAAGCCCCTCAAGCTGATCAACATGAACACCAACGAGCCGATGAAGCCCGAGGACATCGTCACCGGCTCGCTGACCTTCGCCAAGCCCGAGGGCCTGGAGGAGGACCAGGAGATCTTCCAGGAGCAGATCGCCAAGGACGCCCTGATGATCATCCGGATCGCTCCGGAGGACCTGAAGGACCAGAAGTCCGCGGACCTCGGCTTCGAGGGCATCCTCGCCTACTCGAAGATCTGCACCCACGTCGGCTGCCCGATCAGCCTCTACGAGCAGCAGACCCACCACGCGCTCTGCCCCTGCCACCAGTCGACCTTCGACCTGGCGGACGGCGCGCGCGTCATCTTCGGCCCGGCCGGCCACCCGCTGCCGCAGCTGAAGATCACCACTGACGAGAAGGGTTTCCTGGTCGCCACCGGCGACTTCCAGGAGCCCGTCGGCCCGAGCTACTGGGAGCGGCCGTGAGCACCGCGAACAGCGCCAACTCCGGCGCATCCAAGCCGGCCAGCACCCGTGCCAAGCCTGCGAACAAGTTCGAGGCGGCCGCTGACTGGACGGACGGACGGCTGGGTATCTACACCCTCGCCAAGTCCAACCTGCGCAAGATCTTCCCGGACCACTGGTCCTTCATGCTGGGCGAGATCTGCCTCTACACCTTCATCATCATCATCCTGACCGGCGTCTACCTGACGCTGTTCTTCAAGCCGAGCATGGCCGAGGTCGTCTACCACGGCAGCTACGCCCCGCTCAACGGCATCCGGATGTCCGAGGCGTACGCCTCGACCATGAACATCAGCTTCGAGGTGCGCGGCGGTCTGCTGATCCGCCAGATCCACCACTGGGCGGCGATCGTCTTCGTCGCCGCGATGCTGGTGCACATGATGCGCGTCTTCTTCACCGGCGCGTTCCGCAAGCCGCGCGAGATCAACTGGCTCTTCGGCGCCGGTCTGCTCTTCCTCGGCATGTTCGACGGCTTCATGGGCTACTCGCTCCCGGACGACCTGCTGTCCGGTACCGGTATCCGCTTCATGGAGGGCGCGATCCTGGCGGTGCCGCTGGTCGGCACGTACCTGCAGTTCTTCCTGTACGGCGGTCAGTTCCCCGGCACCGACATCGTGCCGCGGTTCTTCACCATCCACGTGCTGCTGATCCCGGGCATCATGCTGGGCCTGCTGGTGGCCCACCTGATCCTGGTCTTCTACCACAAGCACACCCAGTTCGCGGGCCCCGGCCGCACCGAGAAGAACGTCGTCGGCATGCCGCTGATGCCGGTCTACATGGCCAAGGCCGGTGGCTTCTTCTTCCTGGTGTTCGGCGTCATCGCGGCCGCCTCGGCGATCGCGACCGTCAACCCGATCTGGGCGTACGGCCCGTACCGTCCCGACCAGGTGTCCACCGACGCCCAGCCGGACTGGTACATGGGCTTCTCCGAGGGCCTGATCCGCGTCATGCCGGGCTGGGAGATCCGCGCCTGGGGCCACACCCTGAACCTGGGCGTGTTCATCCCGCTGATGGTCTTCCCGCTGGTCCTGATGGCCATCTGGGTCTACCCGTTCATCGAGGCCTGGGTCACCGGCGACAAGCGCGAGCACCACATCGCCGACCGCCCGCGCAACGCCCCGGTCCGCACCGGCTTCGGCGCGGCCTGGATCAGCCTGTACGTGCTGCTGCTCATCGGCGGCGGCAACGACCTGCTGGCGACGCACCTGCACCTCTCGATCAACACCATCACCTACGCGGTGCGTGTCGGCTTCTTCGTCGTCCCGGTGCTGACCTTCTTCATCACCAAGCGGTGGTGCCTGGGTCTGCAGCGCCGCGACAAGGACAAGGTGCTGCACGGCCGCGAGAGCGGCATCATCAAGCGCCTGCCGCACGGTGAGTTCGTCGAGATCCACGAGCAGCTGCCGCAGGACAAGCTGTACAAGCTCACCGCGCACGAGCAGCCGCAGCCGCTGGAGCTGCCGGCCGAGGTCGACGAGAACGGTGTGGCCCGCAAGGCCGGCCCGATCGCGAAGACCCGCGCCAAGCTCTCCGAGGCCTTCTACGGCGAGGGCGGCCAGATCGCCAAGCCGACCGCCGAGGAGCACCACGAGATCACCAGCGGCCACGGCCACCACTGATCCCGTAGAGATCGCCACAGCCCGAGGGCCCCTGCCGAACCCGGCAGGGGCCCTCGGCCTTTCCGCACCCGGGCCGTACCGGGGCCGGCCCTCCGGGGCCTGTCACAATGGGCCCGTGCAGCTGACCATCGATCACACCGCCGCCACTCCCCCGTACGAGCAGGTGCGGAGCCAGATCGCGGAGCGCGCCCGCAGCGGCGAGCTGCCCGTGGGCCTGAAGCTCCCCACCGTCCGGGCGCTGGCCGAGGAGCTGGGGCTGGCGGCGAACACCGTCGCCCGCGCCTACCGCGAGCTGGAGGCCGACGGGGTGGTGGAGACCCACGGCCGGCGCGGCACCACGATCGCCGCCACCGGGGACAGCGCCCACCGGCTGGCCGCCGCCGCGGCCGCCGAGTTCGCGGAGCGGGTGCACCGCCTGGGCCTCGGCCGCGACGAGGCCCTGGCGGCCGCTCACACGGCCCTGCAGGCGGTCTACCGCGGCTGAGGGCCCCGGGGCCCGGGGAGGGTGGTCAGGGCTGGGGCTGCATGTCCCCGGAGGCCTGGACGGCCGTGTCGGCGCTGCCCGCGGTGGAGACCCGGGCACCCGTCGCCGAGTGCTTCACGTAGTCCGTCCAGCTGATGTTCCAGTCGCCGTAGCCGTTGCCGAACGGCTCCATCTCGTGGCCGAGGCTGTTGACGACCTGGACGATGTCGCCGACCCGGGTGTTGTCGAAGAACCACTTGGCGTTCTCCGTGCTCATCCCGGTGCAGCCGTGGCTGACGTTGGCCTTGCCCTGGGAGCCGACCGACCAGGGGGCGGCGTGCACGTACTCGCCGCTCCAGGTCACCCGGGTGGCCCATTCCACCTGCAGGTCGTAGGAGTCGGCGCTGCCGGCGGCGATGCCGATGGTCTCGCCGCTCATCCGGACGCTGGCCTCCTGGCCGAGGACCACCTTGATGCCGTTGCGGGTGTCGAAGCCCGGCTTGCCGGTGGTGACCGGGATCGTGCGGACCACCTCGCCGTTGCGGCGGTACGTCAGCTCGTGGGTGGCGGCGTCCACGACGGCCTCCACGCGGTCCCCGGTGCGGAAGGAGAGGCTGCTCGGCTCGCCGCCGTACAGGCCGTCGGATATCGCGGCGCCGGTGAGGTCGAAGGAGAGCTTCACCGTGGCGTTGGCCGGCCAGTACTGCTCGGGGCGGAAGTGCAGGTTGCTGTCGTCCACCCAGTACCAGGCGCCGGTCACGGCGGGCTGGGAGGTGACGGTGAGGCCCTGTTCGACCTCGCGGCGGGCCGCCGGGTCCTTGACCGGGGCGGAGAGCTTCACCGTGAGCGGCTGGCCGACGCCGTAGACGCCGCTGCCGGAGGAGTCCGGGCCGAGCTGGGCGGTGAGCAGCTTCTGCGCGGCGAGCGTGCTGAACGCCGTGGTGGTCTCGCCGCGGCCGCCCTTGCCGTCGTCGGCGGCTATTCGGGCGGTGTAGGCGGTGCCCGCCCGCAGCCGCCCGGTGGTGTGCCAGCTGCGCCCGTCGTCGGCCAGCTCACCGGCCACCAGCCGGCCGTCCGGGCCCGAGACGGTGACGTCCGTGAGGGTGCTGCCCGGTTGGGCGGTCACCGTGAAGGGCTTGGCGGGGTCCACCCGCTCCCCGGCCGAGGTCCGCACCAGCGGTGCGGCGTCGACGGTGCGGGTGACCGGTCCGACGGACCGGTCCTGGCTTCCGGACGAGCAGGCCGCGATCGGGGCCAGCAGGATGAGGGCCGTTATGCCGGCCTTGCCGTGTGCGAGTCTCCGACAACCGTTCACCGGTGCCTCCGAGGTCTCCCGACGATGTACCAGAGCCTAGGAACGGCGGGGAGCCGTCAGCACCCCGGGAGGCGGCTCCGTTGGACCGGGCGGGTGAGGCGGCGACGGAGCGTGAGGGCGGGCACGGCGAAGGGCCGGGCTCCCCCGAGGGGTGCCCGGCCCTTGGCCTGACGTGCCGGAACCTACTGGTTCTGGTCCTCGCCGCGGTAGAACTCGAAGACCCAGCCGTAGAGGCCGATCAGGATGATCGGCAGCGACCACCAGAGCAGCCACCAGCCGAAGATCACACCGAGGAAGGCCAGCGCGCCGCCGATGGCGAGCGCGAGCGGCTGCCAGCTGTGCGGGGCGAAGAAGCCCACCTCGCCGGCGTCGTCCGCGACCTCGGCCTCGGGGTTGTCACCCGCGCCGCTGTCCACCCGGCGGGCGGTGAAGGCGAGGTAGTACCCGATGAAGGCGCAGAGGCCGAACGCCAGGAACAGCGCGGTGGTACCGGCCGGCTCCTTGGACCACAGGCCGTACACGATGGCCATGATCAGGATGAAGACGGCGAAGCCGCCGAAGATCTTGCCCTGCTCCTTCATCAGGCGTCGCCCTCCTTCTTCTTGTCCAGCTGCGGACGGTCGTACTGCGCCGGGGTCACGCCCGCGAAGTGCTTCGCCGGCTCACCGTGGTTCTCCAGGTAGTCCAGCGCGGCGATCTCGGGGTGGTGCAGGTCGAACGCCGGGGATTCCGAGCGGATCCGCGGCAGGGTGAGGAAGTTGTGCCGCGGCGGCGGGCAGGAGGTCGCCCACTCCAGCGAGCGGCCGTAGCCCCACGGGTCGTCCACCTCGAGCTTCTCGCCGTACTTGGCCGTCTTCCAGACGTTGTAGAGGAACGGCAGGATCGACAGGCCGAGCAGGAACGAGCCGACGGTCGAGACGCTGTTCAGCGTGGTGAAGCCGTCGGAGGCCAGGTAGTCGGCGTAGCGGCGGGGCATGCCCTCCGCGCCGAGCCAGTGCTGGACGAGGAAGGTGGTGTGGAAGCCGATGAACAGCGTCCAGAAGGTGATCTTGCCGAGACGCTCGTCGAGCATCTTGCCGGTCATCTTCGGCCACCAGAAGTGGAAGCCCGCGAACATCGCGAAGACGACGGTGCCGAAGACCACGTAGTGGAAGTGGGCGACGACGAAGTACGAGTCCGAGACGTGGAAGTCGATCGGCGGGGAGGCGAGCAGAACGCCCGTCAGACCACCGAAGAGGAAGGTGACCAGGAAGCCGATCGTCCACAGCATCGGGGTCTCGAAGCTGAGCGAGCCCTTCCACATGGTGCCGACCCAGTTGAAGAACTTCACACCGGTCGGCACCGCGATCAGGAAGGTCATGAAGGAGAAGAACGGCAGCAGCACCTGGCCGGTGACGTACATGTGGTGCGCCCACACCGTCACGGACAGACCGGCGATCGCGATGGTGGCCGCGATCAGGCCGGAGTAGCCGAACATCGGCTTGCGGCTGAAGACCGGGACGATCTCCGACACGATGCCGAAGAACGGCAGCGCGATGATGTAGACCTCGGGGTGGCCGAAGAACCAGAAGAGGTGCTGCCACAGCATGGCGCCGCCGTTGGCCGGGTCGAAGACGTGCGCCCCGAACTTGCGGTCCGCCTCCAGGGCGAACAGGGCGGCGGCCAGGACCGGGAAGGCCAGCAGGACCAGCACGGCGGTCAGCAGGACGTTCCAGACGAAGATCGACATCCGGAACATCGTCATGCCGGGGGCGCGCATGCAGATGATGGTGGTGATGAAGTTGACCGCACCGAGGATGGTGCCGAAGCCGGAGAAGGCCAGGCCCATGATCCACATGTCGGCGCCGACGCCCGGCGAACGGACGGCGTCGGACAGCGGCGAGTAGGCGAACCAGCCGAAGTCGGCCGCGCCCTGCGGGGTCAGGAAGCCCGCCACCGCGATGATGGAGCCGAACAGGTAGAGCCAGTAGGCGAACATGTTCAGACGCGGGAAGGCGACGTCGGGAGCGCCGATCTGGAGCGGCATGATCCAGTTCGCGAAGCCCGCGAAGAGCGGGGTGGCGAACATCAGCAGCATGATCGTGCCGTGCATGGTGAACGCCTGGTTGAACTGCTCGTTCGAGAGGATCTGGGTCCCCGGACGGGCGAGTTCGGCGCGCATGACCAGGGCGAGGACGCCGCCGATCAGGAAGAAGGCGAACGAGGTCGCCAGGTACATCGTGCCGATCGTCTTGTGGTCGGTGGTGGTGAGCCACTTGATGATCGCGTTGCCCCGCTTGTTGACACGGGCGCTCTTGCCGGCCGTGACGCCCCCGGCGCCCCCGCCGGCCGCGGCGGGCTCGTTGAGGATGGTCACTTCTCTTCACTTCCCGTGGTCTTCTCACCGGCGGCGTGGCCGGCTCCGAGGATGCCCGCGGGCACCGCGCCGGACTGGCCCTTGGCCCGAAGCTCCTTCAGGTGCTGCTCGTACTGGTCGTGGGTGACGACCTTGACGTTGAACAGCATCCGGGAGTGGTCCTGGCCGCAGAGCTCGGCGCACTTGCCGGCAAAGGTGCCGAAGGAGGTCGGGGTCACCTGGAACTTGTTCACCACGCCCGGCACGACGTCCATCTTCATGAGGAAGTTGACGGGCCAGAAGTCGTGGATCACGTCGTTGGAGGTCAGGACGAACTCCACCGACTCGTTGATCGGCAGGTACAGGGTGGGCACCTCGGCCGGCGTGCCGACGTCGTACGCGGCGTTGGTGTTGGCCGGGTCCGGGATCTCGGTGTTCTCGTAGTTGAACGCCCAGTTCCACTGGAAGCCCACCACGTTGACCACGTGCTGCGGCTTCGCGCTGACCGCGGTCAGGCGCGTCTCGTCGCGGGCGACGAAGTAGAAGAGCACCGAGACGATGACGAGGGGGACCGCGGTGTACAGCGCCTCGATGGGCACGTTGTACCGGGTCTGAGCGGGGATCTCCACCTTGGTGCGGCTACGCCGGTGGAAGATCACGCTCCAGAGGATCAGACCCCACATCAGTGCGCCCACTGCCAGCGCCGCGATCCACGAGCCCTGCCACATGTGGAGGACCAGGGGGCCTTCCTCGGTGACGGGCGAGGGGAGGCCAAGCCTGGGGAGGTCGTTGGCCGAGCAGCCGGTGGCGGTCGCGATGACGAGGCCCAGTGCCAGCGCCTGAGGCAGCTTCCGCCGCATCGTGCGCCGCGGCGAGCGGTCGGAGCCGTTGGGACTCACGTAGCGCCTTCCCGAAGTCTCGCCCGCGATCGCGCCGCCTCCGGGAGTGCTGTTCGCCTCCCCGGCGACCCGGCCACGGGCACGGTTTGAATGCTTATGCGGGCCAAACGCTACTGCATCCTTATGCGGCACTCACGAGCAGCCCCCGCTAACGCGCCGCCCGCCTACCCGATCAGCCCCGGCAGGCGTTCCGGTGCAGGTCATGGCAGGCATTCGAGGGTCCCACACCCGATCGGGGGACTCGACTGCGACACACGGGTGACGGATCGTCGCACCGGACGAATGCGGCGAAATCGGGTGCCGGCCGGGGCTGCGGGCCGGGCGGGGATAGCGTGGAAGGGTGTCGTACTTCGATGTGGCCTCCACCGCACCCCTGCACCCCGTCGCCCGGCAGGCGCTGAACGCGGCGATCGACGAGGGGTGGGCCGACCCTGCACGGCTCTACCGCTCCGGGCGGCAGGCCCGCATGCTCCTGGACGCCGCCCGCGAGGGAGTCGCGGCGGACCTCGGCGCCCGGGCGGACGAGATCTCCTTCACCGCGAGCGGCACCCAGGCCGTCCAGCTCGGCATCCTCGGCGCACTGCGCGGCAACCGCCGCCGCGGCGCCCACCTGGTGCACTCCGCGGTCGAGCACTCCAGCGTGCTGCACACCGCCGAGCTGCACGAGGCCCAGGGCGGCGAGGTGGGCGTCGTCCCGGTCGACCGGCACGGCCGGGTGAAGGCCACCCAGTTCGCCGCCCGGCTGACCGACGCCACCGCGCTCGCCGTGCTGCAGAGCGCCAACCACGAGGTCGGCACCGTCCAGCCGGTGGAGGAGGTCGCCGACCTGTGCGGCAACGTCGGCATCCCGCTGCTGGTGGACGCCGCCCAGAGCGCCGGCCGGCTGCCCGTCCCGCACGGCTGGTCGCTGCTGACCGCCAGCGCCCACAAGTGGGGCGGGCCGGCCGGCGTCGGCGTCCTCGCCGTCCGCAAGGGCGTGCGCTACGCCTCGCCGCTGCCCTCCGACGAGCGCGAGCGCGGCCGGGTGCCCGGCTACGTCAACGTGCCGGCGATCGTCGCGGCCGCCGCCTCGCTGCGCGCCGTCCGCGCCGAGGCCGAGCAGGAGAACGCCCGGCTGCACGCGCTGGTGGAACGCATCCGCACCCGGGTGCCCGCACTGGTGCCGGAGGTCGAGGTGGTCGGCGACCCGGTGCGCCGGCTCCCCCACGTCGTCACCTTCTCCTGCCTGTACGTGGACGGCGAGGTGCTGCTCGGCGAGCTGGACAAGGCCGGGTTCGCGGTCTCCTCGGGCTCCTCCTGCACCTCCTCCACGCTGACGCCGAGCCACGTGCTGGCGGCGATGGGGGTGCTGACCGAGGGCAACGTGCGGGTCTCGCTCCCGTACGGCACCGCGGAGGAGGACGTGGAGCGCTTCCTCGCCGCGCTGCCCGGGCTGGTCGCGGCGGTCCGGGCCCCGCTCGGGCTCGACCTTCGGCTGCCCGCAGCGGAACCGGAACCGGAGCCGGTGGTGCGCACGGCGGATCCGTCGGCCGATCCGTCGGCGGAGCCGGAGCCCGCGGGAGAGGCGGAGGCGCTGGTGCTGGACGCCCTCGGCAAGCGCTGCCCGCTGCCGGTGATCGACCTCGCCCGGCGGATCGGCGAGGTGCCGCCGGGCGGCACCGTCGTGGTGCTCGCCGACGACGAGGCGGCCCGGCTGGACATCCCGGCCTGGTGCGACATGCGGGCCCAGGAGTACCTGGGCGAGGCCCCGGCCGCGCGGTACGGCGCCGACCGGGGCACGGCCTACCTGGTGCGCCGGACGGACTGACCGCCCGCCCGGCCGCGACCGGGCGGGGTCAGGCCAGCTTCGCGCGGACCTCGGCCGCCGCCTCGTCGCCGTACGCGGCGGCGAAGCGGTCGGTGAAGTGGGCGCGGCGCAGCTCGTACTCCTGGGTGCCGACGGTCTCGATCACCAGGGTGGCGAGCATGCAGCCGACCTGGGCGGCGCGCTCCAGGCCGAGGCCCCAGGAGACGCCCGCGAGGAAGCCGGCGCGGAAGCCGTCGCCGACGCCGGTCGGGTCGGCCTTGCGCTCCTCGGCGGGGCAGCCGACGGTGATCGCCGGCTCGCCCTTGCGCTCGATCCGGACGCCCTTGGGGCCGAGCGTGGTGACCCGGGTGCCGACGCGGTCCAGCAGCTCGTCGGCGGCCCAGCCGGTCTTGGACTCGATGAGCGCGGCCTCGTACTCGTTGGTGAAGAGGTACGCGGCGCCGTCGACGATCTCGCGGATGTCGTCGCCCTCCAGGCGGGCCAGCTGTTGGGAGGGGTCGGCGGCGAAGGCGTAGCCGCGGCTGCGGCACTCCTGGGTGTGGCGGACCATCGCCTGCGGGTCGTCGGCGCCGATCAGGACGAGGTCGAGGCCGCCGACGCGGTCGGCGATCGGCTTGAGCTCGATGTTGCGGGCCTCGGCCATCGCGCCGGTGTAGAAGGAGGCGATCTGGTTGTGGTCCAGGTCGGTGGTGCACATGAAGCGCGCGGTGTGGCGGGTCTCGGAGATGTGCACGGAGGCGGTGTCCACGCCGTTGCGCTCCAGCCAGCTCCGGTACTCGTCGAAGTCCGCGCCGGCCGCGCCGACCAGGACCGGGCGCAGGCCCAGGACGCCCATGCCGAACGCGATGTTGGGGCCGACGCCGCCGCGCCGGATGTCGAGGGTGTCGACCAGGAAGGAGAGCGAGACGGTGTGCAGCTGCTCCGCGACGAGCTGGTCGGCGAAGCGGCCGGGGAAGGTCGTCAGGTGGTCGGTGGCGATCGAGCCGGCGACGGCGATACGCACGGGAGTCTCCTCGGGAGGCCTGGTGACGGCGGTGGCCTGGTGCGGCCGGAAGCAGTGGTGGACCCACCTACGGTACAGCCACCCCGGCCGGAAACCCGGACGACCCGAACCGGTACTACCCCGCAGTAGCCCTGGTGGGGCGCCCGGCGGCGGCCTAGGGTCGCAGCACGGGGGCCGGTCGGCCGGTCCCCGGCCATGCGTGCCGCGGCGACGAGGCCGCGGCCCGGCGATCGGAGCGATGACAGCGATGATGCCCACCCAGCCCCCCGCAGTCCGCCCGGGTGCCCTCGGCGGCGAGGCCGACTTCGAGAGCCTCGACGCCCTGGTCAGCTCCTCGCGCCGGCTCGGCCGGTTCTGGCCGCCGCTCGCGGCCGGCCCGCAGCCCGCCGCCGCCCGCCCGGCCGGGGTGTCGGTGCCGTCCGGTGCGCAGCGGCTGGTGGCGGCGATGGCCGACTACGAGAGCTGACCGCTCCCCCGGGTCCCGCCCCGGCACGGGGTGGAACCGGATTCCTCCGGGGCACGTCAAACCGGCGCAGCACCGCTTCGGTGGCGGTTCGCTGGACCCTCGGGAGGAAGTCGCACCATGGACGCAAGGACCGCAGTCGTACCGTTCGGGGCCGCTCGTCGGCGGCGGGCCGCCGTGCTGGCGGCAGGGGTGGCGCTCGTCATCGGCGGGGTGTCCGCCTGTGGGTCGCAGACGTCGACCGGAGCGGGCGGTGCGCCGTCGGCCGCGCCCACGGCGAGCGCCTCGGCCTCCGGCGCCCCGGCCTCGCCGAGCCCCTCCCCCAGCCCGTCCGGCGCGGGCAGTTCGGCCCCGCAGCCCGGGCAGCCCACCCAGCCCGGCATAGCCGTCGGCGAGCCGACGCCGACCGCGGCGGTCCTGCCCGCGATCTCCTACACCCTGGAGGGCGGGACGCACCTGACCGTCTACTTCTACGGCGGCGTCTGCGAGCAGTACGGGCTGAAGGCGGACGAGCAGGCGCCGGGCCTGGTGCGGGTCCGGGTCATGGTGGAGAAGCCGGCGCCGCGCGGCAAGGAGTGCCCGGCCCTGGCGAAGAAGGAGTCGGTCTCGGCGGAGCTGGCGCAGCCGCTCGGCGACCGCAAGGTGATCGACATGACCTCCGGCACCGGGCTCACCATGACGGGTGACGTGCCGGGCGGGCCGCGCTAGGTCCGTGGGCCACGGTACGGACCAGGGGTGAGCCGGATCGGTCAGGAGCACCGATCCCGGACTGCGCGCTTCTCCCCGGCCTTCGGCCGGGAGGTGCCCCCACGCGCCCCTGAGCTGACCGTTCGAGCGTCCTTTGAACCGCCGGAGGGCGGCCCCGGGTGTCGGGGC
Source organism: Kitasatospora arboriphila (assembly GCF_039528095.1). Lineage (NCBI taxonomy): Bacteria > Bacillati > Actinomycetota > Actinomycetes > Kitasatosporales > Streptomycetaceae > Kitasatospora > Kitasatospora arboriphila. Next base: position 11,619 of record NZ_BAAALD010000075.1, on the reverse strand, counting down.
CGGCCTCCGGCGGTTCGCTGCTGCTGTCGCTGCTGCGGGTGCGGCTGGGCCGCGAGGCTCAGCTGAAGGAGTCGCCGCAGGCGCAGGAGCCGGTGGCGTTCGGGTTGTCGATCGTGAAGCCCTGCTTCTCGATGGTGTCGACGAAGTCCACGGTGGCGCCGCCCAGGTACGGGGCGCTCATGCGGTCGGTGACGACCTTCACGCCGCCGAAGTCCTTGACGACGTCGCCGTCCAGCGAACGCTCGTCGAAGAACAGCTGGTAGCGCAGGCCGGAGCAGCCGCCCGGCTGCACGGCGACGCGCAGCGCGAGGTCGTCGCGGCCCTCCTGCTCGAGCAGGCCCTTGACCTTGGCCGCGGCGGCGTCGGTGAGGAGGATGCCACTCTCGACAGTGGTCTCGTCCTGGACGGTCATGCTTACTCCCGGTCTGTGACGACAGTGTGCCGCCAGTGCCAACCGGCGGCCGCCCGGATTCATTTCCGGTCGGTGGTGATTCCGGGAGACGTTTTCGCCGCCCGCACCTCTACGTCTCCCATGCTCGCACACCGGCGGTGCGTGCTCGGCGTCCGATCTCGGCAAACCGCCCTCGGCGGGTCCGGCGGCGGGCCAGGATGAGATGCGTGATCATTCGGCCGGTCAGGGACAGTGCCGCGGACGCCGCCGCCGTGCGGGAGGTGGCCGCGGCGGCCTTCGGACGGCCGGACACCGCGCGGCGGGACGGGACGGCGGTGCCGGACGCCCGCGCCGTCCGGCACGAGGCGCGGACCCGGCACCTGGTGCGGACCGACCCGCAGGGGTGCTGGGTCGCCGAGGACGGCGGACGGGCTGTGGGGGCCGCGCTGTCGCTGCGGCGCGAAGGGCTGTGGCTGCTCGCCCTGCTGGTGGTCGACCCGGCACTGCAGGGCAAGGGCGTCGGACGGCTGCTGCTGCAGCGGGCGGCCGCGCACGGGCGGGGCTGCCTGCGAGGCATGCTGTGCGCCTCGCCGTCGCCGGCCGCGGCACGGCGGTACCGGCTGAGCGGGTTCACCCTGCACCCGGCGATGCAACTGCGGGGGCCGGTCGACCGGGCCGGACTGCAGGACCCGGGCGACATCCCGGTGCACCCCGGAGGACCGGGGCAACTGCACCTGCTGGACTCGGTGGACCGGCGGCTGCGGGGCGCCGCGCACGGGCCCGACCACGGCTTCATGCTGGCCCACTTCGAGGAACTGCTGGTGGCGGACTCGCTGGCGGGCAGCGGCTACTGCTACCGGGACGGCGGCGAGGTGAAGCTGCTGGCGGCGACGTCGAAGCGGATCGCGGTGCGGCTGCTGCGGGAGGCGTTGGCGCGGGTCCCGGAGGGGACGGACGCGCTGGTGGAGCACCTCACCGCCGACCAGGAGTGGGCGGTCGACGTCGGCCTGGAGGTGGGGCTCACGGTCGGCACCCGCGGCTACGTGGCCCTCCGCGGCATGCGCCCCCCGGTGCCGTACCTCCCCGACGGGGCGTTCCTGTAGGACGCCCGGGGGCGCGGGGAACTGCGCAATTCGGATGTGGGCCACCGTACGGATCCGGGGTGAGCCCGAAATCCGTCCGATGCCCAGCCCCGGACTGCGCAGTTCCCCGCGCCCCTGACGTGCGTCCCCCCTACTCCATGGTGGAGAGGATCTCCTTGACCATGTCGAGGGTGGTGCCGGGGTGGAGGAAGGCGAAGCGGGCGACGGTCTCGCCGTCCCAGCCGGTGGGGGTGACGAAGCCGATCTGGTCGGCGAGGAGCTGCTGGGACCAGCGGTAGTAGTCCTCGTGGGTCCAGCCGGTGCGGCGGAAGCAGACGGCGGAGAGCTGCGGGTCGTGCAGCAGTTCCAGGTGGTCGGTGTCGCGGATCAGCTGCGCGGTGTCCCGGGCCAGCGTCAGGCCGGTCTCGATGGCGTCGGTGTAGGCCTGGGTGCCGTGGACGGCGAGGGAGAACCAGAGCGGCAGGCCGCGGGCGCGGCGGGTGAGGTGGTACGCGTAGTCGGTGGGGTTCCACTCGTCGCCCTCGGTGTGCAGGACGTCGAGGTAGGAGGCGTCCTGGGTGTGGACGGCGCGGGCGAGCTGCGGGTTGCGGTAGAGCAGGGCGGCGCAGTCGAACGGCGCGAAGAGCCACTTGTGCGGGTCGACGACGAAGGAGTCGGCGTGCTCGATGCCGTTGTAGCGCTCGCGGACGGAGGGGGCGAACAGCCCGGCGCCGCCGTACGCGCCGTCGACGTGGAACCAGAGGCCGTGCTCGCGGGTGACCTCGGAGAGGCCGGCGAGGTCGTCGACGATGCCCTCGTTGGTGGTGCCGGCGGTGCCGACGACCGCGATGACGGTCTCCGGGTTCGGGTCGGCGGCGAGGGCGGCGCGCAGCGCCTCGCCGGTGAAGCGGCGGTCCACGGTCGGGACGACGAACGCCTCGACGCCGATGATGTTGAAGGTGTTCTTGACCGAGGAGTGGACCTGGTCGGCGACGGCGATCCGCAGCCGGGCCTCGGGGCCGACGCCCAGCTTGCGGCGGGCGGTGTCGCGGGCGACGACGAGCGCGGAGAGGTTGCCGGCGGAGCCGCCGGAGACGAAGGTGCCGCCGGCGGAGGCGGGGAGTCCGGCGCGGTCCGCTATCAGACGCAGCACCTGGTTCTCGGCGGCGATGGCGCCGGCGGCCTCCAGCCAGGAGATGCCCTGGAGGGAGGCGCAGGAGACGACCATGTCGAAGAGGAGGGCGGCCTTGGTGGGGGCGCAGGGGATGAAGGAGAGGTAGCGCGGGCTGTCGGCGGAGATGACGGCGCGGGAGAGCTCGTGGTCGTAGAGCTTGAGGACGTCACCGGGGTCGTTGCCGTGCTCGTTGAGCAGACCGGCGAGGTGGGTGCGAAGGTGCTCTCCGTCGCCGGGGTGGTCGAGGGGGACGGGGTTGTACTGCAGCCGCTCGCGCATGTAGTCGAAGACGAGGTCGACCAGCTGGTTGTCGGGCTGGTGCATGCGGTCGGCGGCTGCGGACACGGTGGTCCCTCTCGTTCTGGCTGCGGGGTGCGGCGGGCCGGTACGGGTGGGGTTCCTGGGGCGTACCGGACACGATCAGCGTAGGCAGCGGCGCTCGGTCGGCGCGCGTCGGAACGGGGCCGCGCAAGCAGGTTTCGTGCGTGTTCGACGGGGGTGGCGCAGCTTTCCTGCGTGACGTGCCGAGGGGGTGCCGGGCCCGGTGCGGGGCGGTCAGCCGATGAGGCGGGAGAGGACGACGGAGCTGCGGCTGCGCTGGACGCCGGGCTCCTTGCGGATGCGTTCGATGACGGCTTCGAGGTGCCGGGTGTCGGCGGCGCGGAGGTGGACGAGGGCGTCGGGGTCGCCGGTGACCGTCCAGGCGGCGGCGACCTCGGGGAACTGGCGGAGGCTGGCGAGGAGTTCCTCGGGGCTGGTGCGTTCGCGGCAGTAGATCTCGACGAAGGCCTCGGTCCGCCAGCCGAGCAGGGCGGGGTCGAGGACGACGGTGAAGCCGCGGACGACGCCGCGGGCGCGGAGCCGGTCGATGCGGCGGCGGACGGCGGTGGCGGAGAGGTTGGCGAGCAGGCCGATCTCGGCGTAGGAGGCGCGGCCGTCCTTGCTGAGGTGTTCGAGCAGGAGCCGGTCGGTGTCGTCGAGCGGCGCCCCGCCCGGGTCCGTGGGTCGGTGCGTGCTCATGGCTGCGGGCTCCACTGGTGGTGCGTGTGAGGGCGGTGTGGCCGTCGGGGTGGGACGGCGCACCGCCCCATTCTGGCGGACTCCTGCGGTCAGTCCACCAGCAGCACGATCTTGCCGCGGGTGCGGCCCTCGGCGCTGAGTGCCTGGGCGGAGGCGGCCTGGGAGAGCGGGAAGGTGGAGGCGACCGGGACGCGGAGCTTCCCGGCGTCGGCGAGGCGGCCGAGTTCGGCGAGGTCGGCGGCGTCGGGGCGGACCCAGACGTAGTGGCCGCCGCGGGCGGCGACGCCGTAGTCGGTGATCGAGGCGATGCAGGAGGGGTCGCGGACGAGCTGGGCGGAGACCTCGACGGCGTCGCCGCCGATCAGGGCCAGGGCGGCGTTGTCGGCGTCGGGGCCGGCGGT
>NZ_BAAALD010000075.1:0-7541 GCF_039528095.1 Kitasatospora arboriphila | reverse complement strand
GGGGGGAGCCCCCGCCGGCGCCCCCCCCGATCAGGTCGAGTGCGGCGTCGACGCCGTCGGGGGCGATCGCGCGGACGCGGTCGACCAGGCCCTCGCCGTACGCGACCGGTTCGGCGCCGAGTTCGCGCAGGTAGGCGTGGTTGCGTTCGCCGGCGGTGCCGATGACCCGGGCGCCGTGGGCGGTGGCGATCTGGACGGCGAGGCTGCCGACGCCGCCGGCCGCGGCGTGCACCAGGACGGTCTGGCCGGCGCGGATCCGCAGCGCCTTGACGAGGGCCTGGTGGGCGGTGAGGCCGGCGAGCGGGAGGCCGCCGGCCTGGGCCCAGTCGAGCGAGGCGGGTTTGCGGGCGAGGGTGCGGACGGGGGCGGCGACCAGCTGGGCGTAGGTGCCGTGTTCGGCGGAGTCCTTGCGGACGTAGCCGACGACCTCGTCGCCGGGGGCGAACTCGGTGACGCCGCCGCCGACGGCCTGGACGACGCCGGCCAGGTCCCAGCCCATGATCAGCGGGAAGTGGACGTCCATGATGCCGTCGAGGTGGCCCTCGCGGAGCTTCCAGTCGACCGGGTTGACGCCGGCGGCCTTCACCCGCACCAGGACGGAGTCGGGGCCGACCTTGGGGTCGGGCACGTCGGTGTACTCGACGACGTCGGGGCCGCCGTACTGCCTGATCACAATGGCCTTCATGCTCCAAGACAACGCGATCGCGGCCGGATATCGGTTCGGCCACGCCGGGAAGGCTCCGATCCGGAGAGCGGTTCTCGTCACATCGACAGAACGTCCATCGTCAGAGTGACGCTAACGGGTTATCATAGATAGCGTCAGATAGACGAGAAGGCCCCGCGGTACCACCGCAGCTCGGCAGGGGCCGGAAGATCGGCCGCACAGGAGGGCACCCGCCCGTGACCACCACCACCGAGACCTACGGCGTCGACCCCTCTCCGACGCCCCTGGCGCTGCTGCTGCTCGGCCGCGAGGCCGACCCCGCGAGCGAGCGCGGCGTCGAGTGCCCGGGCGACCTGCCCGCCGCCTCCGACCCGGACCTGGTCGCGCGGGCCCGCGCCGCCAAGGAGGCGCTCGGCGACCGGGTGTTCATCCTGGGCCACCACTACCAGCGCGACGAGGTCATCGAGTTCGCCGACGTGACGGGCGACTCCTTCAAGCTGGCCCGCGACGCGGCGGCCCGCCCGGAGGCCGAGTACATCGTCTTCTGCGGCGTGCACTTCATGGCCGAGTCGGCGGACATCCTCACCACCGACGCCCAGCAGGTCGTGCTGCCGGACCTCGCCGCGGGCTGCTCGATGGCCGACATGGCCACCGCCGAGCAGGTCGCCGAGTGCTGGGACGTGCTCACCGACGCCGGGATCGCCGACGTGACCGTGCCGGTCTCGTACATGAACTCCTCGGCCGACATCAAGGCCTTCACCGGCCGGCACGGCGGCACCATCTGCACCTCCTCCAACGCGAAGCGGGCGCTGGAGTGGGCCTTCGAACAGGGCCAGAAGGTGCTGTTCCTGCCGGACCAGCACCTGGGGCGCAACACCGCCGTCCTGGAGATGGGCTTCTCGCTGGACGACTGCGTCCTCTACAACCCGCACAAGCCCAACGGCGGCCTGACCGCCGAGCAGCTGCGGAACGCGAAGATGATCCTCTGGCGCGGCCACTGCTCGGTGCACGGCCGTTTCAACCTGGACTCGGTGAACGAGGTCCGCGAGCGGATCCCCGGCGTCACCGTGCTGGTGCACCCGGAGTGCAAGCACGAGGTCGTCACCGCGGCCGACATGGTGGGCTCGACCGAGTACATCATCAAGGCGCTGGACGCCGCCGAGCCCGGCTCCAAGTGGGCCATCGGCACCGAGCTGAACCTGGTGCGCCGGCTCGCCAAGGCCCACCCGGACAAGGAGGTCGTCTTCCTCGACCGCACGGTCTGCTTCTGCTCGACCATGAACCGGATCGACCTGCCGCACCTGGTGTGGGCACTGGAGTCGCTGGTCGAGGGCCGGGTGCCGAACGTGATCACGGTCGACCCGGAGACCGAGAAGTACGCCAAGGCGGCGCTGGACCGGATGCTGGCCCTGCCGTAACGTTCCGCCGCGCCGCCGGCGGGCGGCGCGCAGCACGCCGAAGGGCGGGCACCCCGTGGGGTGCCCGCCCTTCGGTGTCACGAGACCTAATTCGGCAGGCCGGGGATCAGGCCGTCGCCCTCGGTCCGCAGCATCTCGCGGACCTCGTCGATGGTCGCCTCCGCGTCCGGGAGGATCAGGTCGGACGGCTCCAGGGACTCGTCCGGCAGCGGGCTGCCGAACTCCTTGACCGCGCCCAGCAGCGCGTCCAGCGCGGCCTTGAAACGCCCGCCGTCACCCGACTCCACTGCCTTGAGCAGTTCGTCGTCCAGCTCGTTGAGCCGGTTCAGGTGGCTCTCGCCGACCTGGAACTGCCCCTCACCCATGACCCTCATGATCATGCCGGCGCGTCTCCCTGTCCGGTTCGTGGTGCTGTCCGGTTGCTACTTGTTGTAGTTGATCTTGGACGAGTCCTGCTGGCCCTGCTCGATGGCCTGCGGAGCGGCGGCGGGAGAGCCGCCGGTCAGCTCGGCCTTCATCCGGGCCAGCTCCAGCTCGACGTCGCTGCCGCCGGCCACCCGCTCCAGCTCGGCCTCGATGTCGTCCTTGCGGCCGAGGCCGCTGGCGTCGTCGAGCGCACCGGAGGCGAGCAGCTCGTCGATCGCGCCGGCCCGCGCCTGCATCTGCGCGGTCTTGTCCTCGGCCCGCTGGATCGCCAGGCCCACGTCGCCCATCTCCTCGGAGATGCCGGAGAAGGACTCGGCGATCCGGGTCTGCGCCTGGGCGGCCGTGTACGTCGCCTTGATGGTCTCCTTCTTGGTGCGGAAGGCGTCCACCTTGGCCTGCAGCCGCTGGGAGGCGAGCGTGAGCTTCTCCTCCTCGGCCTGCAGCTGCTGGTACTGGGTCTCCAGGTCGGTGATCTGGGACTGCAGGTTCGCCTTGCGGGTGAGCGCCTCGCGGGCGAGGTCCTCACGGCCCAGCGAGAGCGCCTTGCGGCCCTGGTCCTCGTACTTCGCGGACTGCTGCTGCAGCTGCGTCAGCTGCAGCTCCAGGCGCTTGCGCGAGGTGGCCACGTCGGCGACGCCGCGGCGCACCTTCTGCAGCAGCTCCAGCTGCTTCTGGTACGAGTAGTCGAGCGTCTCCCGCGGGTCCTCCGCACGGTCCAGTGCCTTGTTGGCCTTGGAGCGGAAGATCAGCCCCATACGCTTCATGATTCCGTCGCTCATGGGCCTCGGGTGCCCCCTTCTACGGGCCTGCGAATTCCGTCTCGTAACACGTCGAGTCTATGTGCAGCGAGCTGGTCGCCGCAGTGCACGAGCTGCAACAAGACTGCTACAGCCGCACACTGCCGGTCATCGTTCCTGGGGTGGAGCCGACCCTGAGACCATGATCCGCCCCGCGGAGGGCCCCCCGTACGGGACACGCCGCCCGATCGATATCCGTTCGTGCCGACGCTCACTGCGGAAAGCACCCGGCCAGCACGTACGCTGGGGGTGTGTTCCGACGCCGTGATGAAGCCTCCTCCGCCGCGACCGCGCTGGCCGAGCAGGACGAGAAGACCCCCCGCGACCCGCAGGCCAAGAAGGGCCGCCCGACGCCGAAGCGCAGCGAGGCCGAGGCCAGCCGGCGGACCCGGGTGACCGTGCCCAAGGACCGCAAGGAGGCCGCCCGGCAGTCCCGCGAGCGGATGCGCTCCGAGCGCGAGAAGCAGCGCACCGCCCTGCTGGAGGGCGACGAGCGCGCCCTGCCGGCGCGCGACAAGGGCCCGGTGCGGCGCTTCGCCCGCGACTTCGTCGACTCCCGCTGGTCGCTCGCCGAGTTCTTCCTGCCGTACGCCGTGGTGGTGCTGGTGCTCAGCATCGTCAAGGTGCCGGCCCTGCAGCTGCTCTCCACGCTGCTCTTCGTGGTCTTCTTCGTCCTGGTGATCCTGGACTTCGCCCGGCTCGGCCTCGGCCTGCGCAAGGCCCTGCGCGAGCGCTTCCCGAACGAGAACACCCGCGGCGCCGTCCCCTACGGCCTGATGCGCACCCTGCAGATGCGCCGACTGCGGCTGCCCAAGCCGAAGGTGAAGCGGGGCGAGCGGCCCTGACCGCGGAGCCGGTCCCGCCGGCCTGGGCCCTGCCGGTGCAGCCGGACCAGCCCGGGTTGTACGCGCTGCCCGGGCAGGGCGCCGGCGGCCACGACCGGCTGCCGGCCGTCGGCGGAGGCGGCCGGCACGCGGCCGCCCCCTGGCCGCCCCGGCAGGGCGGCCTGCGCAGCACCGTCCGCGAGGAGCTGCTGACCCGGCAGCTCGCCGAGCAGCTCGCCGGACGGACGGGACTGCGGGTGCTGGACGTCGGCTGCGGACAGGGCACCCAGACCGTGCGGCTGGCCCGCGCCGGGCACGCCGTCACCGGCGTCGACCCCGACCCGGTCACCCTCGGCGCCGCGCAGGCCGCGGTCGCGGCCGAGCCCGCCGACGTGCAGGCGCGGGTGCGGCTCATCGGCGGGGACGGGCACGCCTGCGGGCGGTGGTTCCCGCCGCGCTCCTTCGACGTCGTGCTGTGCCACGGCGCCCTGATGTACCTCGCCGACCCGGACCCGCTGCTCGCCGCGCTCGCCCGGGTGCTCGACACCGGCGGCGTGCTGTCGCTGCTCGTCCGCAACGCCGACGCGCTGGCCATGCGCCCCGCGCTCGCCGGCGACTGGCGCACCGCCCTCGCCGCCTTCGACTCCTACCGCTGCACCGACCGGTACGGCGTCCCCGCCCGGGCGCACCGGCTCGGCGAGCTGACCACCACGCTCTCCGGCATCTCGGTGCCGCTGCGCCACTGGTACGGCGTCCGGGTCTTCACCGACGCCGCACCCGACGAGGCGGCACCGGTCGACGGCCGGCAGCTCGCCCAGCTCCTCGACGCCGAGGAGCGGGCCGGCCGGCAGGACCCGTACCGCCAGGTCGCCGGCCTGCTCCACCTCGTCGGCGCCAAGTAGACACGTGGGCGGGCGGCCTTCCTAGGCCTCGTGCAGGCTCATCGAGTAGATCTCGCGGTCGTCCTCCAGCAGGACCGCCCGGTCCACGCCGTCCGCCAGCAGCTGCTTGTAGGTCTCGCCGATCCACGACTCGGCGTCGCCCTGGCCCGGGAACTCCTCCTGGCCGCCCGGCTGGTCGACCCCGGTGCCGTCCTGCTGCTCGAACCGCCACGTCCACACCATGTGTCGGACTCCTCCCGCTCGGTGACCTCGACGTGCGCACACTAGCGTGCCCGCCCCGCCGCACCGCCATACCCCGTGCGGCAGGATGATCCGCATGGCACTCCCCCGCACCCTCGTCCTCGGCGGCGCCCGCTCCGGCAAGTCCACCCGCGCCGAGCTGATGCTCGCGTCGTACCCGGACGCGTTGTACGTGGCCACCTCGGGCACCCGGGACGGCGACCGGGAGTGGGCGGACCGGGTGCGCCTGCACCGGGAGCGCCGGCCCGCCTCCTGGCGCACCGCCGAGACCTGCGACCTGGAGGCGGTGCTCGCCGACCGGGAGGACACCGCCCCGGTCCTGATCGACTGCCTCGCGCTCTGGCTCACCGCCGTGATGGACGAGCACGGCGCCTGGTCCGACGACAGCTGGCACGGCGGCGGCGAGCAGGCCGTGCAGCGGCGCTGCGAGGCGCTCGCCGCGGCCTGGGCGGCGACCCGGCGGCCCGCGGTCGCGGTCAGCAACGAGGTGGGCATGGGCGTGGTGCCCGCGACGGCGGCCGGCCGGCGGTTCCGGGACACCCTGGGACGCCTCAACATGGCGGTCGCCGACGCCTCCGAGCAGGTGCTGCTCGTCGTGGCAGGGCAGGTGCTGACCGTCAAAGCCGGTGCCGTGTAGCCTTCCGAGCGATGGACACGACCGTGGATCTCGACAGTTTCTCCTCCCTCGTCGAGCGGCCCGACGAGGCCGCCCGCAAGGCCGCCGAGGAGTACCGGCAGCAGCTCGGCCTGCCGCCGGGCGGCCTCGGCTCGCTGGAGGAGCTCGGCGCCTGGCTCGCCTCCGTCCAGGGCGCGGCCCCCGTGCGGCCGGTGGCCGCCGCGAAGGTGCTGCTGTTCGCCGGAGACCACGGCGTCGCCGCACTCGGCGTCTCCCGGCCCGGTCCCGGCCGGAGCACGGCGGCCCGGGTGCACGCCGTGCTGGAGGGCACCGCGCCGGTCGCCCTGCTGGCCCGCCGCTACGGCGCGGCCGTGCGGGTCGTCGACATGGCGGTCGACGCCGAGCCGCACGAGTTCCCCGCCGAGGTGTCGCAGTACCGGGTGCGGCGCGGCTCCGGCCGGATCGACGTCGAGGACGCGCTGACCGCCGAGGAGACCTCCCGGGCCTTCCGGGCCGGCATGGCGATCGCCGACGAGGAGGCCGACGCCGGCACCGACCTGGTGCTGCTCGGCGACATCGGCACCGGGTCCACCACGGTCGCCGCCGTCCTGGTCGGCGCGCTGTGCGGCACCGACGCGGCGGCCGTCACCGGGCGCGGCTCGGGCGTCGACGACCGGGTGTGGATGGTCAAGTGCGCCACCGTCAGGGACTCGCTGCGGCGGGCCCGGCCGGTGCTCGGCGACCAGCTCGCGCTGCTCGCCGCGACCGGCGGCGCGGACTTCGCCGCGATCACCGGCTTCCTGCTGCAGGCCGCCGTCCGCCGGCTGCCGGTGGTGCTCGACGGCGTGGTGTCCGCGGCCTGCGCCCTGGTCGCCCAGCGGGTCGCCTTCCGGGCGCCCGAGTGGTGGCGGGCCGGGCAGGACAGCGGCGAGCCCGCGCAGGCGAAGGCGTACGACCGGCTCACCCTGACCCCGGTGCAGCAGCTCGGTGTCAAGGCCGGTGAGGGCGTCGGCGCGCTGCTGGCGCTGCCGCTGCTGCAGGCCGCCTCCGACACCCTGGCGGAGCCCGGCGAGGTGCCGGCCGCCGCGAAGGCCGAGCCGCGGCCGCCGGCGAAGCTGCCCACCGCGGCGGAGCTGCTGGGCCTCGGCTGACGTGCCGGACGGGCTGCGCTTCGCCTTCGGCACGCTCTCGGTGCTGCCGGTCCGGGTCGACCGCTGGGACCGGCCGACGGCCGGACGGGCGATGCTCGCCGCCCCGGTGGTCGGCGCGGTACTCGGCCTGATCGCGGCCGGTGCCGGGGCCTTCGCCGCGTGGCGGGCGGGCGGGCTGCTCGGCGCGGTCGCCGCGGTCGGTGCGCTCGCCGCACTGACCCGGGGCCTGCACCTGGACGGCCTGGCCGACGTCGCCGACGGCCTCGGCAGCGGCAAGCCGGCCGAGGACGCACTGCGGATCATGAAGCAGTCGGACATCGGGCCGTTCGGCGTGCTGACGCTGCTTCTAGTGATGCTCGGTCAGATCGCCGCGCTGGCCGGGCAGTTCGACGCCTCGCTCGGCCGCGGCGCACTCGCGGTGCTCACCGCGGCCCTCGCCGGGCTCTGCGCGCTCGCCTGGGGCTGCCGCCGCGGCGTGCCGGCCGCCCGGCCCGGCGGACTGG
>NZ_BAAALD010000074.1:34206-36835 GCF_039528095.1 Kitasatospora arboriphila | reverse complement strand
CGGGAGCCGGTGCCGGCGGCCGCCGCACCCCCGCCCGGTCCCCCCGCCGAGCCCGCGGCGGCCCCGCCGGCCGTGCCGCCCGCCGGCGGGGACCGGCCCGCCGCCGGACCGTCCGACCCCTCGCGCCGGCTCCTCGTCGCCCGCGGCGTGGCCGTCGCCGCCGGCGCCACCGCCGCGGCCGTGGTCGGCAACGGCGCGTACGGAGTCCTCCGCGGGCCGCGCCTCAAGCACGTGACCGTCCCGCTCGCCAAGCTGCCCCGGCAGGCCCACGGATACCGGATCGCCGTCGTCAGCGACATCCACCTCGGCCCGATCCTCGGCCGCGCCCACACCCAGCGCATCGTCGACACCATCAACGGCGTCCAGCCCGACCTCATCACCATCGTCGGCGACCTGGTCGACGGCACCGTGGCCGACCTCGGCCCCGCCGCCGAGCCGCTCGCCCGGCTGCGCGCCCGGGACGGCGCGTACTTCGTCACCGGCAACCACGAGTACTTCTCCGGCGCGGCCCCCTGGGTGGAGTTCGTCCGCGAGCTCGGCGTGCACCCGCTGGAGAACGCCCGCACCGAACTCGCCCACTTCGACCTGGCCGGCGTCAACGACATCGCCGGCACCGCCGAGGGCCAGGGCCCCGACTACGACCGGGCGCTCGGCGACCGCGACACCCGCCGCGCCGCCGTCCTGATGGCCCACCAGCCGGTCGCCGTGCACGAGGCCGTCCGCCGCGGCGTCGACCTGCAGCTCTCCGGACACACCCACGGCGGCCAGCTCTGGCCGGGCAACTACCTGGCCGCACTGGCCAACCCGACGGTCGCCGGGCTGGAGCGGTACGGCGACACCCAGCTCTACGTCACCCGCGGTGCCGGCGCCTGGGGCCCGCCCGTCCGGGTCGGCGCGCCCTCGGACATCACCGTCGTCACGCTGGCCTCCCGGCAGGCCTGACCCGCCGTCCCGCCCTGACCCGCCGTCCCGCCCTGACCCGCCCCGAGCCGTCTCACGGGTCGGAAATCCCCGTCCCACCTGCTGACACCTCCGTAGGGTTCCCGGCATGACCGGGAACCCCGCGCACCGCCGCTGGCTGATGCTCGCGATCGGGACGGGCGGCCAGACCGCGATGACCACCGTCCTCTACGGCCTGCCGTCCCTGCTGCCCGCCTTCCAGCGAGAGTTCGGCCTCTCGCTCGCCGGGGCCGGCGCGCTGGTCTCCGGCCCGATCCTCGGCATCCTGCTCACCATGGTCGGCTGGGGCCTGGTCGCCGACCGCCGCGGCGAGCGGTTCGCGCTCGCCGCGGGACTGCTCCCGGCGGCCGCCGTCCTCTCGGTCGCCGCCGCCGTCCGCGGCGCCACCGCGCTCGCCGTGCTGCTCGTCCTCGCGGGCGCCTGCGGGGCCTCCGTCAACTCCGCCTCCGGCCGCCTGGTCATCGGCTGGTTCCCGCCGCACCGGCGCGGCATCGCCATGGGCGTCCGGCAGGCCTCCCAACCGCTCGGCGTCGGCCTCGCCGCCGCCGTCCTCCCGCCGCTCGCCGAACACGCCGGACTCCCCGCCGCGCTCGGCTGCTGCGCCCTGCTGTGCGCGGCCGTCGGCGGCGTCGTCCTGCTGCTGGCCGTCGACCCGCCGCGGCCCCCGGAGACCGGCACCGTCCGCGGGCCGGGCCCCTACCGCGGCGGCCGGCTGTGGCGGCTGCACGGCGCGGCCGCGCTGCTCTGCGTCCCGCAGTTCGTGGTGGCCGGCTTCGCCCTGGTCTTCCTCACCACCGCCCGCGGCTGGCCGGCCGCGACCGCCGGCACGGTCCTCGCGGTCGCCAACCTCGCCGGGGCCGGGGTGCGGCTGCTCGCCGGCTGGTGGTCCGACCGGGTCGGCAGCCGGCTGCGCCCGATGCGGCTGCTCGCCCTGGCCACCGCCGCCGCCGTCCTGCTGCTCGCCCTCGGGGCGGCCGCCGCACCGCCGCTCGGCACCGCCGCCCTGCTGCTCGCCACCGCACTGACCGTCTCCACCAACGGCCTGCACAACACCGCCGTCGCCGAACACGCCGGCCCGGCCTGGGCGGGTCGGGCCCTCGGCGTCCACGGCCTCGGCCAGCACGCCGCGATCGTCCTGGTCCCGCCGCTGACCGGTGCCCTCGTCACCGCCCACGGCTTCGCCCCCGCCTACGCCCTGGCCGCCGTCTTCCCGGTGGCCGCCGCGGCGCTGCTCCCCGGCGAGCCGGCAGCCCCTGCCGGGGAGACGGCCGCGCCGTCCCTCGACGCGGCGTCGGCCGCACCCCGCACACCGGCCTGACGGGACGCCGGCGACCCCGTGCGCGGCAGGGCCCGGCCCGTCGGTTCGGCGTCGGCCGAACGGTCGCCGGTCGACAATGGGCGGATGGGGAGCGAACGAACGCAGACGGCCGGCCGGGAGCTCGCGGCGGTGGCCGGACTGCTCGCGGACGGCACCCGGGCGGCGTTCTGCCTGGCACTGCTCGACGGGCGGGCCTGGACGGCGGGCGAGCTGGCCCGGCACGCCGGTGTCGCCGCGCCGACCGCGACCGGGCACCTCAACCGGCTGGTCGGCGGGGGGGGGCCCCCCGGGGGGGGGGGGGGGCGTGGGGAGGGGTGGTGGACCCCCCCGGGCCCCGGTCGGGCGGGCGGC
>NZ_BAAALD010000074.1:0-34196 GCF_039528095.1 Kitasatospora arboriphila | reverse complement strand
CCTCCGTCTTGCCCCGCCCCGCCGGTCCCCCCGCGCCGACCGCGACCGGGCACCTCAACCGGCTGGTCGACGCCGACCTGCTCGCCGAGGAGCGGCAGGGCCGCCACCGCTACGTCCGGCTGGCCGACCCGCAGGTGGCCGAACTGGTCGAACAGCTCGCCGCGCTGGCCCCGGGCCGCCCCGAACGCCCCGCCACCCTCGCGGCGGACGGCCGCCGGCGCGCCCTCGCCCACGCCCGGACCTGCTACGACCACCTCGCCGGGGCGGTCGGCGTCGCGATCACCGACGCGATGACCGCCCGGGGCCTGCTCGACTGGACGCACGGCCTGCGGCTCACCGCCGAGGGCCAGGCCTGGCTCGGCGCGGCCGGGGTCGCCGTCCCGCCGGGCGGCCGCCGGCCGGCCGCGCGGCCCTGCCTGGACTGGACCGAACGCCGTCCCCACCTGGCGGGGGCGGTCGGCGCGGCCCTGTGCCGGCACGCCCTCGCCGAGGGCTGGGTCACCCGGATCGGCACCACCCGGGCGGTGGCCGTCACCCCGGCCGGCCGCCACGCCCTCCACGAGACCCTGGGCCTGCCCGACGCCCTCCTCGCCCCACCCAGGACCTAGCCCACGAGCACGGGGCAGCCGATCAGGGGCGCGGGGAACTGTGCAATTCGGATGTGGGCCGCCGTACGGATCAGGGTCCGGCCCGGGTTCGTCCTGATCATCCACGGACTGCGCAGTCCCCCGCGCCCCCCCGGGGGATCCCCTCACCCCAGGCGGGAGACCGGGCGTTCCTCGCCCGGGGGCGGGCCGGCCGGGGTGCCCTCGTCCAGCAGGGCCCGGTACTCGCTGCGCGGCATCGGCACCGCGCCGAGGCTCCGCACGTGCGGGCTGTCCCACTGGACGTCCAGCAGCACGCCGCCGCTCTCGCCGAAGCGCTGGGCGAGGTCGACGACCGCCACCCGGGCGGCGTCGGGCCGCAGGCCCACCATGGAGTCCAGGCTGAGCACCGGCCCGACCCGGACGCCGAAGGCGCCGCCGACCAGTTCCCCGTCGTCCCAGACCTCGATGCTGTGCGCCCGTCCGTGGGCGTGCAGGGTCCGCAGCGCGGTGCGCAGCTCGGGGGTGAGCCAGGCGGGGCTGCGGCCTTCGGCGCAGCGGTCGACGACCTCGCCGAAGGCCTTGTCGGCGGTGGTCGTCCAGTCGTCCCGGTTGCGGAGCCGGCGGGAGAGCCGGCTGCCGAGGCGCGCGCCGCCGACCGGGACGACCGGCCTGGGGTCGGGCGACCACCAGGCGACGCCGTACGCCTCCTCGCCGGCGCCCGCGGGTAAGGCGATGGCGCCCTCGGCGACCTCCTCCTCGTAGCGGGCCTCGTTCATCCAGAGGCTGTACTCGTCCTGGGCGGGCATCGGGAAGGCCCCGGCCCGGTAGGCGGCGAGCAGGGAGTCGGGGCCGAGGTCGGCGCAGAAGGCCACCGGGGTGTCGGCGGGGGCGCGGCCGAGGTCGACCGAGGCCCACCATCGTGCGGTTCCGGTCACGCGACGTGCTCCAGCTGTCCGCTGGCCTCGAGCCGGTCGAGGTAGAAGTCGAGCAGTTCGGCGTCGACGGGCGGCAGTTCGATGCCGGCCCGGGTGAGCGCCCGGGTCGCGGCGGTCCGGGTGAAGTCCGGGAAGGTGGGCCGGAAGTACATCTCGCTGATGGTCATGTCGGTACCTTCGGCGCGGTCGACGAAGAGCGGGACGAACGGGGTGATCGGGTGGGTCGGGTTGGCGGTGGCGAAGCCGATCAGGCGCCGCACCCACTCCCGGTACGGCAGGTGCTCGACGGGGCGGCCGCGGGAGCGGATCCGTTCGGTGAGGTCGCCGAGGCTGGCCGGGGCGGGGTTGGTCAGGTGCAGCACCCGGCCCTCGGCGGGTTCGCGGGTGGAGACGACCGCGAGGGCGCGGGTGAAGACGTCGGCGGGCACGAAGTCGAGCGGCAGGTCGACGTCGGGGCTGGTGCCGCTGTCCCACAGGTAGCGGATGATCGCGGAGAGTTCGGTGCCGGGGTTGATGACGCCGTGCCGCAGGTCGCCGGTGACGTCGTTGACCCGGTGGACGGTGACCGGCAGGCCGGCCGCGGCCGCGTGGTGCAGCAGCGCCTCGGCGACCCACTTGCTCTCCACGTAGCCGACCGACAGCCGGTCGGCGTGCGCGAGCGGGCTCTCCTCGGTGACCTGCCGGATGCCGGCCGGCCCGTACCCGGCGAGGACGGCCATGCTGGACAGGTAGTGCACGGGGATCGCCCGGGAGTGCCCGGCGAGCCGGATGATCTCGCGGGTGCCGGCCACGTTCGCGGCCCGCAGCTGGTGGTACGGGTAGAGGAAGTTCACCTGGCCGCCGAGGTGGTGGATCAGGTCGACGGTGCCGGCGAGCTGCTCGAAGCGCAGCCGGCCGAGCCCGAGCAGCGGTTCGGCGAGGTCGCCGACGACCGGCACGACCCGGTCGGAGTGCAGGTCGCGCAGCAGGTAGCGCTGGTGGGCGGCGCGCAGCCGCTCCAGGCCGTGATCCGGGTCGGGGGCGCGGACCAGGCAGTGCACCCGGGCGTCGGTGGTCTCCAGCAGGGCGCGCAGCAGGTGGGTGCCGCAGAAGCCGGTGGCCCCGGTCAGCAGGATGTCGGTGGGCTGGTGCCAGCGCGGGGCGCTGTGCTCGGGGGCGCGGTGCACCGGCACGCCGAGTTCGGCCTCGGCGGCGAAGTCGATCCGCTGGCCGGGCTCCGCGGGCAGGGCGCCGCGGGTGTCCCGGGCGACGGCGGCGAAGGCACCGAGGGTGGGGTTCTTCAGCAGGGCGCGGGTGAGGGTGCGGATCCGGTCCACCCCGATGCCGAACATGATCCGGGCCCGGGCCAGCATCTCCATCGCGAGCAGCGAGTTGCCGCCGAGTTCGAAGAAGTCGTCGTCGGGGCCGACGTGCTCGACGTCGAGGATCTGCGCCCACAGGTAGGCCAGACCGGCCTGCACGGTGGCGCCGGGGCCCGCGCCGACGGTCGTGGCCGCGGACGCGGGGGGCCTGGAGCCGCGGGCCAGCCCGATCCGGTCGATCTTGCCGCTGGGGGTGACGGGCATCTGTTCGACCGCGACGAAGGCGCTGGGCACCAGGTGGTCGGGCAGCCGGGCGGCGAGGTACTGCCGCAGGTCCTCGGGCTGCCCGTCGCGGGCCGTGTAGTAGGCGGTGAGCGCCCGCCCGCCGCCGTTGGCCTCGCCGGCCACCACCCGGACCTCGCCGACCTCCGGGTGCTCGCCGAGGACGGCCTCGACCTCGCCCGGGTCGACCCGGTAGCCGCGGATCTTCACCTGGTCGTCGGCCCGGCCGATCAGTTCCAGGGTGCCGTCCGGCCGCCAGCGGCCGGTGTCGCCGGTGCGGTACATCCGGCCGCCGGGGGTGCCCGCGTACGGCTCGGGGAGGAACCGCTCGGCCGTCAGCTCCGGTTGCTTCCAGTAACCGCGGGCCAGCCCGGGCCCGCCGATGTACACCTCGCCGCGCTCCCCGGGCGGCACCGGGCGAAGCCGGGCGTCCAGCACGTGCACGAAGGTGCCGAGCAGCGGCCGTCCGACCGGGACGGGGGCGTTCGCCGGGGCGGCCAGCAGCTCGGGGTGTATCTCGCACAGCGTCGAGGTGATGCCGGTCTCGGTGAGCCCGTACGCGTTGAGCAACCGGGTGCCGGGCAGCCGGCGCAGCGTCTCGCGGCAGTCCTCGGCGGGGACGGTGTCGCCGCCGACGACCAGCAGCCGCAGCGCGTGCGCGGCGGGGCCGTGTTCGGGCAGCACCGCCAGCAGCCGGTGCCAGTACGTGGGCGTCAGGTCGGCCACGGTGATGCCGAGTTCGGGCAGCCGGTGGGCCAGCTCGATCGGTGCCCACGGGTGCCGCCCGCCGAGCACCAGCGTCGCACCGTTGAGCAGCGGGGTGAATATCTGTTCCAGTGACGTGTCGAAGCCCAGCGCGCCCAACTGGAGCACCCGGTCGGCCGGTGACAGAGCGTAGGCCTCGGCGATCCGCGACAGGGTGAACACCATGGTGCGGTGACTGACCGGTACGCCCTTGGGTTCGCCGGTGGTGCCGGAGGTGTAGATCAGGTAGGCGAGGTCGTCCGGGTCGGTGAGGTCGGGCGGCGGCACGGCGGTCGGCGGACCGGCCGACCGGTACGCCTCGACCAGCACGGCCGCGGGGAAGAGCCCGGCGTGGTCACGCGACGTCACCACCGGGCCGCCGCCGGAGTCGGCGGCCAACCGGGCCAGCCGCAGGTCCGGGTGGGACGGGTCGAGCGGCAGGAAGGCGCCGCCGGCCTTCAGCGCGGCCAGCAGTGCCACCACCATGTCGCCGCTGCGCTCCAGGCACACCGGCACCACCGAGTCGGGTCCGACGCCGAGCGCGCGCAGTTCCTCGGCCAGCCGGTCGCTGCGGCCGTCGAGTTCGGCGTAGGTGAGCGGTCCGTCGTCGCAGAGCACGGCGAGCGCGCCGGGGCGGGTCGCGGCCTGTTCGCGGAAGAGCGCGTGCACCGTGCGTCCGGGGGCGCCCGGCCCGGTCGGTCTCAGGTCCTGCCAGCGCGCCCGGACCTCGCGGCGGCATTCCGCGCGATCGCCCGGTCCGAATACGCTCCGCCATCCCTCGGGCACCGGGAGTTCGTTCGTCCAAATCGCATACTGTCCATCTCCGTTCACCAGGACGAGATGGGGCCCGAAATGGGGGGATTGCGCGTGATTCGACAGCTCCACCGGCGACGACCTCGACAGACGGCGGATGGATTAACCGGAAATATCGGGGAGCGCACGGCCTGGGCCCTGCACGGCCGCGGCCTCCGCCGCCCGCCACGGACCGCCCCCGATAATCTCGACTATAGGCACCCGTGCCTTGCTATGTATGATTGGGATCGCCCCAATTCTTGAGCGGTTCAGCTCACCACCTCCGAGGGAGGTAGCTGGGTTGACACGTCGACGACAGCGGCTGACGGTCTGTTATATCGGCTTGATGGTCCTGCTGACGGTTGTCTACTACCGTTTTCCCGCCGACCGCATCATCTGGTGGACGGGCATCGGGCTGAGCAGCTTCGCCGCCATCGTGGTGGGCGTCCGCCTCAACCGGCCCGCCCACGCGGCGTCCTGGTACCTGCTCGCGGTCGCCAACCTCAGCTTCACCATCGGCGAGGTCGTGCAGGTCATCCAGACCAACTACCTGCACCAGACCGCCTTCCCCTCCCTCGCGGACGCCTTCTACCTCGCCGAGTTCGTGCTCTACGCGCTCGGCGTCTGGGGGTTCATCCGCTGGCGCACCGCGCACCAGGACCGCGGCTCGCTGATCGACGCCCTCACGCTGACCGTCGGCCTCGCCCTGCTCAGCTGGATGTACCTGGTCGTCCCGTACGCCAGGAACCCGGAACTCACCTGGTTCCAGAAGGCCGTGTCGATCGCCTACCCGCTCGGCGACGTCCTCGTCCTCGCCATGCTGATGCGGCTGCTGGTGCCGCGCGGCGGCAAGAGCCCCGCCGTGGTCCTGCTCACCGTCGGCACGGTCGGCCTGCTGGTCTCCGACGTCCTCTACGGGCTGATCCAGCTGCACGGCGTCTGGCGGATCGGCACCCCCGTCGAACTCGGCTGGGCGGTCCTCTACACGGCCTGGGGCGCGGCGGCCCTGCACCCCTCGATGGTCGAGCTCACCAGACCCATCCCCACCCAGCCGCCGGACATCAGCCGCGGCCGGATCGCGCTGCTCGCCGTCGCCTCGCTGATCGCCCCGACCATGCTCGTGCTGGAGGTCACCCAGGGCGACGCCGCGAACGCGGCCGTGATCGGCGGATTCTCCGCCGTGCTGTTCCTGCTGGTGCTCTCCCGGCTCGCCGGGGTCGTCCTCAACCACCGCCACGCCGTGGAGCGCGAACGGGTGCTGCGGATGGCCGGCGCCTCGCTGGCCGGCGCCGTCACCGTCGAGCAGGTCGCCGACGCGGTGCGCACCGCCGCCTCCGCCCTGGTGCCCGCCGAGCCCGCGCACGTCGCGCTGCTCGCGGTCGGTGACGAGGGCACGCTGCGTGCCGACGGCGACGGCCCGATCGAGGTCGAACCCGTCCGCGAGAGCCGCCTGGTGCCCGTCGCCACCCTCGACGCGGGCCTCGCCGCCCGCCTGGAGGGCGCCCCCAGCGCCCTGATCTGCCCGCTCGTCCTGGAGAAGCGCCCCTCGGGCGACCCGCTGATCGGCGCCCTCGTCGTCGGCGGCACGGAGCACCGGCTCACGGCTTTATGGGGCACCCTCGACATCCTCGCCGGGCAGGCCGCCCTGGCGGTCGAGCGGGTGGTGCTGAACGACGAGATCAACCGCCGCAACAGCGAGCTGTACTTCCGGACGCTGGTGCAGAGCGCCTCCGACGTGATCCTCATCCTGCGCGCGGACGACACCATCCGGTACGCCAGCTCCTCGGCGGACCGCGTCCTCGGCTACCCCTCGCTCGACGGCCAGGCCCTCACCGACCTGGTGCCGCCGGAGGACAGCCGTGCCGTCAACCAGGCGCTGCTGCGGATGCGCACCCGCGAGCAGGCCGAGCAGCGCGAGCACTGGAGGCTGCTGCGGGGCGACCGCACGGTGATCGAGGCCGAGGTCCGCTGGAACGACCTGCGCGACGACCCCACGGTCGGCGGTCTGGTGCTCACCCTGCGCGACGTCACCGACCAGCGGCAGATGGAGCGCGAGCTCACCCACCGGGCGTTCCACGACTCGCTCACCGGCCTGGCCAACCGCGTCCTCTTCCAGGACCGGGTCGGCCACGCGCTCTCCCGCAGCGGCCGGCGCGGCACCGTCACCGGCGTGCTCTTCATCGACCTCGACGACTTCAAGGTGGTCAACGACACCCAGGGCCACGCGGTCGGCGACGAGCTGCTGGTCGCCGTGTCGCTGCGGATCTCCACCGCGCTGCGCACCTCCGACACGGCGGCCCGGCTCGGCGGCGACGAGTTCGCCGTGCTGGTCGAGGACGCCCTGTCGCCCGCCGACGTCGGGGCGACCGCCTCCGCGGTGCTCGCCGTCTTCGAGGAGCCGTTCAAGCTCAGCTCCGGCGCGGTCCGGGTGGCCGCCAGCGTCGGCGTGGCCACCACGGAGGACAGCGACGACGGCGCCGAGCTGCTCACCCACGCCGACCTCGCGCTGTACTCGGCGAAGGCGGCCGGCAAGCGGCAGTGGTGCCACTACCGGCCCGCGCTGCAGGCCGGCCTGGTCGAGCGGCACGAGCTCAACGAGAGCCTGGACGAGGCGATCGCCGAGGCGGCCTTCGCGCTGTACTACCAGCCGATCGTCGACCTGATCTCGGGCGGCCTGGTGGGCTTCGAGGCGCTGGTGCGCTGGCCGCACGAGCGGCGCGGCATGGTGCTGCCGGAGGAGTTCATCTCGCTCGCCGAGGAGAGCGGCCAGATCGTGCCGCTCGGCGCCTGGGTGCTGGAGCGGGCGGTCGCCGAGGCGGCCCGCTGGCAGCGGCAGACCCGGGAGGAGCGGGCGGCCGGCGGCCGCGGCCCGCTGCGGGTGAGCGTGAACGTCTCCGGCCGGCAGTTCCGCGACGCGGGCTTCGTGGACACCGTCCGCCGGGCCCTCGACCAGAGCGGCATCGAGCCGTCCACGCTGGTGCTGGAGCTCACCGAGACGGTGCTGATGCGCCGCGACGAGCGGGTCCGCACCGACATGCAGATGCTGGGCGACCTCGGGGTGCAGATCGCCATCGACGACTTCGGCACCGGCTACTCCTCACTGAGCTACCTGCGGGAGTTCCCGATCTCCATCCTGAAGATCGACAAGTCCTTCATCGACGGGCTCGGCCACTCCCAGCAGCAGTACGCGCTGGTCGAGGGCATCGCGCGGATCGCGGACACGCTGGGCGTGCAGGTCATCGCGGAGGGGATCGAGAACACCGTCCAGCGCGACCTGCTGGCCGCGATGGGCTGCCCGCTCGGCCAGGGCTACCTGTTCGCGCGGCCGCTCACCACGGACCAGGCGGGCCTGCTGGTGCAGGAGGACGCGCGGCCGGCCGGGCTGCACATCGGCGGCCGCGGCTGACCGGAGGGGACGGGGCCGACCCGGCGGGGGAGCGGTTGCGGTGCGGCGGGGGAGCGGTGCGGCCGTGGCGGGGGAGCGCTGCGGCCGCGGCGGCCCCGATTTGATCATCTGGCAGGCCGTCAAGTTACCATCAGGTAGATTGTTGGTGATCTGCCAAAGGACCCTCTCCGTGCCCGACCGCCGACCGCGCCGCACCGGCCGCGTCACCCGCCCCCTGCTCGTCCTCGCCGCCGTCCTCGGCGTGCTGCCCGCCGCCGCCCCGGCCTACGCCGCCGGGCCCGCCACCCCGCACCTCGACGCCGTCGAGCAGACCCTCCGCGAGGTCTCCCCGGGCCTGAAGGGCCCGGTCTGGCAGCGCACCGACGGCAACCGCTTCGACGGCGTGCTGCAGACCCCCGGCTGCTGGGGCGACCCGGCCTGCCGCACCCGCACCGGCAGCGACCGGTTGCTCGCCCGCACCACCGCGGCGGTCGCCGCCGCGACCCGCACCGTGGACGTCTCCTCGCTCGCGCCCTTCCCGAACGGCGGCTTCGAGGACGCCCTGGTGGCCGGCCTGAAGCAGGCCACCGCCGACGGCCGGCACCTCACCGTGCGCATCCTGGTCGGCGCGGCCCCCGTCTACCACCTCAACGTGCGGCCCGCCGCCTACCGCGACGAGCTGGTCGCCCGGCTCGGCCCGGCCGCGGCGAACGTCACCCTCACCGTCGCCTCCGCCACCACCTCCCGCACCGGCCTGTCCTGGAACCACTCCAAGATCCTGGTCGTGGACGGCGCCACCGCGATCGTCGGCGGCATCAACGGCTGGAAGGACGACTACCTCGACACCGCCCACCCGGTCACCGACGCCGACGTCGAGCTGACCGGGCCCGCGGCCGGCTCCGCCGCCCGCTACCTGGACACCCTGTGGTCCTGGACCTGCGACAACACCGGCGGCCTGAGCCAGAACGTCTGGTTCGCGGCCTCCTCCGGTGCCGGCTGCGTGCGCACCCTGGAGACGCCCGCCGCCCCGCAGGCGGGCGGTGTCCCGGTGATCGCCGTCGGCGGCCTCGGCGTCGGCGAGCGCACCGCCGACCCGGCGTCCGGCTACCGTCCGCAGCTGCCCGGCTCCGCCGCCACCCGCTGCGGCGTCGGCCTGCCCGACCACACCAACGACGACCGGGACTACGAGACGGTCAACCCCGAGGAGAACGCGCTGCGCGCCCTGGTCGCCAGCGCCACCGACCACGTCGAGATCTCCCAGCAGGACCTCAACGCCACCTGCCCGCCGCTGCCCCGCTACGACCAGCGGCTCTACGACGTGCTGGCCGCCAAGCTGGCCGCCGGCGTCAAGGTGCGGATCGTGGTCAGCGACCCGGCCAACCGCGGCGCGGTCGGCAGCGGCGGCTACTCGCAGATCAAGTCGCTGGCCGAGATCAGCGACGTGCTGAAGGGCCGTCTGGTGAAGCTGACGGGCGGCCAGGCCGAGGGCCGGGCCGCGCTCTGCGGCAACCTGCAGCTCGCGTCCTTCCGCGCCGCGCCGACCGCCACCTGGGCCGACGGACACCCGTACGCGCTGCACCACAAGGTGGTCTCGGTGGACGGGCAGGCGTTCTACACCGGTTCGAAGAACCTCTACCCGGCCTGGCTGCAGGACTTCGGCTACATCGTCGAGGACCGCGCGGCCGCCGGCCGGCTGGACGCCGAGGTGCTGGCGCCGCAGTGGCAGTACTCGCAGAGCGCCGCGACCGTCGACTGGGCGCGCGGCATCTGCACCGCCTGACGGGCCACCGGGCCCCGAGGGCCCCTGACCCTCGGGGCCCCGACCCGGCTCCCGCCCCGCCCGTGGACGGCGGGGCGGGAGCCGAACCACCGTCAGTGCTCCTGTACGGCGTGGATCTTCGCCCAGGAGCGCGGCTCGGCCGGTCCCGCCGCCGGGCGGGCACCGGGGGCGGCCGGGGACGGCACCGCACCGCGGGCCGGCCTGGCCGGGGTGTAGAGCCAGGTCTGCAGCAGGTCGCCCAGCGGCCGGCCGGAGACCTGCTCGGCGAACCGCCGGAAGTCGGCGATCGTCGCACTGCCGTACCGGTACTCGGCCGGCCAGCCCTTGAGGATCCGGAAGAAGGCGTCGTCTCCGACCTCGGTGCGCAGCGCCTGCAGGGCGAGCGCGCCGCGGTCGTACACCGCGCCGTCGAACTGGTGGTCCGCGCCGGGGTCGCCGGGCTTCACCGACCAGAACGGGTCGTCGGCCGGATGCGAGGAGTACACCCAGTCGGCGAGCTCCTGCGCGGTGCCCTCGCCCTCGTGCTCGGACCAGAGCCACTGCGCGTAGGTCGCGAAGCCCTCGTTCAGCCAGATCTCGCTCCAGCGCCGCACCGAGACGGTGTCGCCGAACCACTGGTGGGCCAGCTCGTGCACCACCACCGAGGTGTTGGAGCCGCGCGAGAACTGCCGCGGGCTGTAGAACACCCGGGTCTGGTTCTCCAGCGCGTAGCCCGTCCTGACGTTGGGCACGTAGCCGCCGACCGAGCCGAAGGCGTACGGGCCGAACAGGCCGGAGAGCCAGTCGGCGAGTTCGCCGGTGCGCTCGACGCTGGCGCGGGCCGCGCCGTCGTTGTCGCCGAGGTCCCTGCTGTAGGCGTTGAGCACCGGGATGCCGCCGGGGCTGGTGGAGCGGGTGATGTCGAACCGGCCGACCGCCAGGGTGGCCAGGTAGGTGGCCTGCGGCTTGTTCTGCCGCCAGTTCCAGCGGGTCCAGCCGATCTTCGAGCTCTGCGAGACCAGGTCGCCGTTGGAGATCACCTGGGTGCCGTCCGGGACGAGCACCGACACGTCGAAGGTGGCCTTGTCCGACGGGTGGTCGTTGCTCGGGAACCACCACCAGGCGGCCTCCGGCTCGCCGGCCGCCACCCCGCCGTCCGGGGTGCGCAGCCAGGCGGTGAAGCCGTAGCGGGAGACGGCCGAGGGGGTGCCCGCGTAGCGGACGACGACGGTGGTGCGCTGCCCCTTGGCGAGCGGGGCGGCCGGGGTGATCTCCAGCTCCTGTTCGCCGGTCGCGGCGAACTTCGCCGGGCGGCCGTCCACCAGCACCTCGGAGACGTCCAGCGCGAAGTCGAGGTCGAAGCGGGAGAGGTCCTGGGTGGCGGTGGCCAGGATCGTGGTGGTGCCCTCCAGCCGGTCGGTGGCGGGCTGGTACTTCAGCCGGACGTCGTAGTGCGAGACGTCGTAGCCGCCGTTGCCGTAGGTGGGGTAGTAGGCGTCGCCGATGCCCGGGGAGCCGGCGGCCGTCGCGGCCGCCGACGCCGGGTCGGCGAACAGCAGGACGGCGGCGGCAGCCAGGGAGACGATCGTCCTCGTGCGCACAGGGGTCCTCCAGTGCGGTCGGGGTGCAGTCGGATGACGGAGGGTCGGTTCGACCCTCCGTCAGGCGCGCCTCAGTGTCACCTTGATGACGTGTGCATGCAAGGACGCCTTTCGGCCGACCGGCCGACATCCGCCGCACCCCGACCGCCCCGGACCCCTGTCCCGGACCGCCCCGGACCCCTGTCCCGGACGGCCCCGGACCGCCGGACCGCCGCCGAGGACCCCTCCGGTCCGTCACCCGGTGGGCGTCACCCGCCGGCCGGTGCCGGGTCCTGCCCGGCCGGACCCTCCAGCGCCGCCGCCAGCCGCAGCCAGCGGGCCGCCTCCGCCGCCCGGCCCTGGCGCTCCAGGGTCCGCCCCAGCATCAGGTGCGCGTACTGCTCGACCGGGTCGCGCGCCACCACCTCGCGCAGCTGCTCCTCGGCCCGCCCCAGCTGGGCGGAGTGGTAGTAGGCGCGGGCCAGCAGCAGCCGCGGGCCGACCTGCTCCGGGTGCTGCTCCACCACCGGCGCGAGCAGCTTCGCCGCCTCGGCGTACTCCTTCGTGTCGAAGTACAGTCCGGCCCAGCGCCACTGCTCGGCGGTCTCGCCCGCCAGGTACTCGTGGAACACCGTGCGACTCCTCTCGGTGCGTGTCCGTCCCCCGTCCGGTCCGCCTCGGGACCGATCGGTTGAACGTTCACCGACAGGGCGGCATTCCCGCGGCCCCGCGGAGGGCCGGGCCCCGGGTTGTCCCGCCCTCACCCGCGGGCGCACGCTGGAAGCGGGACCCGCCACGAGGAGGTGCGCGATGCACAACCAGTGGGACATCGAGCTGGTCTTCGAGGAGGACGGTGTCAACACCGCCTGCGACGCCCGGCTGCGCGGCTCGCACGCACCCGGCCTCAGCGGCCACGGCGAAGCGGTGAAGAGCCGCGACGACCGCCCGCTGGCCCGGATCGGCGAGGAGGTGGCCGCCTCCCGCGCACTCGACGAACTCTCCCGCAAACTGCGCTCGGTGGCCGACGGCGAGATCGCCGACGAGGGCCACCGGCCGAACTACCTCATCTACTGAGGGCATCCACCGACGGCATCCACCGACGGCGGACCCGCTCCGGCCGCCCCGCCCGGCCCCGTCACGCACCGTGACCGGACGGGCCGCCGCCGACGCACACCGGCCGCCCGCCGGGTGCGCCGACGCCGCGCCCGCACACCCGCACCCTGCGTGACCGGCCCGTCCGTCCAGCGATGTGACCGCGCTCACCTCTTGGCCGGGCGGGGTAACCCGGGGTACACATGGGCGTATGGTCCGATTCAGGGACCGATCCCGGGCCCCGTCGGTCCCCGACTCCACCGGTCGACGTCCGTGGTCGGCGTTGCGAATGCGCTCCGTCGCAGGCCAGGTGTTCGTCCTCCAGGTCGTCATCGTGCTGCTCCTGGTGGTCGCCGCAGGCGTCGAACTGGTGCTGCAGTCGCGCCGCGACATCACCCGCGAGGCGGCCAACCGCTCGCTCGCCGTCGCCCAGGCCTTCGCCAACTCGCCCGGCATCATCGAGGCGCTCAGCACGCCCGAACCCACCGTCGTCCTGCAGCCGCGGGCCGAAGCCGCGCGGGTCACCTCCGGCGTGGACTTCATCGTCGTGATGAACACCGAGGGCATCCGCTACACCCACCCCATGCCCGACCGGATCGGCAAGAAGTTCGTCGGCACCATCGCCCCCGCCCTCGCCGGGAACACCGTCATCGAGAGCGTCAACGGCACCATCGGCCCGCTCGTCCAGGCCACCGTCCCCGTCAAGGAGGCCGACGGCAGCGTCGTCGGCATCGTCTCGGCCGGCGTCCGCAAGGCCAAGATCGCCGACACCGCCGACCAGCAGCTGCCGCTGCTGCTCGCCACCGCCGCCGGCGCCCTCGCCCTCGCCACCGCCGGCACCGCCCTGGTCGGCCGCCGCCTGCGCCGGCAGACCCGCGGCCTCGGCCCCGCCGAGATGACGCGCATGTACGAGCACCACGACGCCGTGCTGCACGCCGTCCGCGAGGGCGTCCTCATCCTCGACGGCTCCGGGACGATCCTGCTCGCCAACGACGAGGCCCGCCGCCTGCTGCCGCTGCCCGCCGACACCGAGGGCCGCAAGGTCGCCGCCCTCGGCCTCGACCGCCCGCTCACCGACCTGCTGATCTCCGGCGAGACCGTCACCGACCGGGTGGTCAGCGCCGGCGAACGGCTGCTCGCCGTCAACGTCCGCGCCACCGACATCCACGGCGGACCGCCCGGCCGGGTCGTCACCCTCCGCGACTCCACCGAACTGCAGGCCCTCTCCGGCCGCGCCGAACTCGCCGGACGCCGCCTCAAACTGCTCTACGACGCCAGCGGCCGGATCGGCACCAGCCTCGACGTCGCCCGCACCGCACAGGAGCTCGCCGACTCCGCCGTCCCCGTCTTCGCCGACTTCGTCACCGTCGACCTCGCCGAACCCGTGCTGCGCGGCGACGAACCCGGCGGCACGCCCAGCGTGATGTTCCGCGCCGGCCACAGCGGAGTCCGCCCCGACTCCCCGTTCATCCCCGTCGGCGAGCCCGTCCCGCTCGTCCCCGACACCCCGCGGGCCCGCGCCATGGCCTCCGGCGACGCCGTCCTCGAACCCGACCTCACCGCCGCCTTCGCGGCCTGGCAGCAGTACCACCCCGACCGGGCCACCGGCGTGCAGGAGTACGGCGTGCACGCCCTGCTCACGGTGCCCCTGCAGGCCCGCGGCGTGGTGCTCGGCATGGCCAGCTTCTGGCGCTCCGACCGCCCCGAACCCTTCGACGAGGACGACCGCTCCGTCGCCGAGGAACTCGTCGCCCGGGCCGCCCTGTGCATCGACAACGCCCGCCGCTACACCCGCGAACACGCCATGGCCGTCACCCTGCAGCACAGCCTGCTGCCCGGCGGCCTGCCCGACCAGAGCGCCCTCGACCTCGCCTACCGCTACCTGCCCGCCCAGTCCGGCGTCGGCGGCGACTGGTTCGACGTCATCCCGCTCTCCGGCGCCCGGGTCGCCCTGGTCGTCGGCGACGTCGTCGGCCACGGCCTGCACGCCGCCGCCACCATGGGCCGGCTGCGCACCGCCGTCCACACCTTCTCCGCCCTCGACCTGCCCCCCGACGAACTCCTCGGCCACCTCGACGACCTCGTCAACCGCATCGACCAGGACGCCTCCCTGGACGGCGACGCCCCCATCACCGGCGCCACCTGCCTCTACGCCATCTACGACCCCGTCGCGCTGCGCTGCACCATGGCCCGCGCCGGCCACCTGCTGCCCGCCGTCGCCCACCCCGACGGCAGCGTCGAGTTCCCCGAACTCCCGGCCGGCGCCCCGCTCGGCCTGGTCGGCATGCCCTTCGAAGCCGTCGACATCGACCTGCCCGAGGGCAGCCACCTCGTCCTCTACACCGACGGCCTGGTCGAGGACCGCCACCGCGACATCGACGAGGGCCTGGAACTGCTGCGCGCCTCGCTCGCCGCCCGACCCGGCCTCACCCCCGAGAAGACCTGCGACTCCGTGCTGGAGGCCATGCTTCCGGCCAGCCCCACCGACGACATCGCCCTGCTCGTCGCCCGCACCCGCGCGCTGCCCGCCGAGAACGTCGACGCCTGGGAGGTCCCCGCCGACCCCAGCGCCGTCTCCGGCGTCCGCGGCGAGGTCAGCCGCCGCCTGGAGGAGTGGGGCCTGGACGACCTCGCCTTCACCACCGAACTCATCCTCAGCGAGCTCGTCACCAACGCCATCCGCTACGGCGGCGGGCCGATCCGCGTCCGGCTGCTCCGCGACCGCACCCTGATCTGCGAGGTCTCCGACAGCAGCAGCACCTCCCCGCACCTCAAGTACGCCGCCAGCACCGACGAGGGCGGCCGCGGCCTCTTCCTGGTCGCCCAGTTCGCGGAGCGCTGGGGCACCCGCTACACCGACACCGGCAAGGTCATCTGGGCCGAGCAACTGCTGCCCTGAGCACGGGCCCGGCCCGGCCGATCACCGCGTGCGGTGTTCCACCAGGTCGCGCAACTGCTCCAGGTCCGTCCGGACGGTCCGCTCGATCGCGCTCGCCAGCGCGAAACCGTGCGGCGCACCGCCGAACAGCTCCTCCACCGCCGCCGGCTCGTACTCGATCCGCACCTGCACCTGGGTGCGGTGCTCGTCCAGCGGGCGCAGCGCGAACGTGCCGCGCAGGTGCGGCTCGTCCACCGTCTCCCAGGTCATCACCCGGTTGTGGCCGCGGTCGGTGAAGAACGCGTCGAACTCCCGGTGGCCGCCGTCCACCGCCACGTCCAGACGGGCGCGGTGGCTGCCACGGGCGGAGGCGTGCAGGACGCCCTCGACGAAGCGGGGGTAGTCGGCGATCCGGTGCAGCTGGTCCCAGGCGGCGTCGGCCGGGGCACCGATCTCGATCTGCTCCTCAAGGGTGCTCATCGCTCTCCTCGCCTTCTCGGCTCCCGCATCCAGCCTGCCCCCGCCCCCGGCGGCCCCGCAAAAGACGCGGCCGGTACCGGACGCGGAAACCTGTGCGGATTCCGTGCCCGCCGCCGCCCCGGCCCGGCCCGGCCCGGGTGTCAGAGCGACGCCGCCGCCGACCGCGGCAGCCAGAGCGCGTGCACCAGCACCGCGGCCGCCGCGAAACCGGCGATCACCACCGCCATCGGCAGGGCCGACCCCGAACCGCCCAGACCCACCAGCGGCGCGGCCAGCCCGCCCAGCGCGAACTGCAGCAGCCCCAGCAGGGCCGAGGCCGTGCCCGCGTCGTCCCGCCCGGACAGCGCCAGCGCCGTCGAGTTCGGCATCACCAGCCCCACCGCCGCCACCACCAGCAGCAGCGAGCCGCACACCGCCCACAGCCCCAGCCCCGCGACGACCGCCAGCAGGAGCCCGGCCCCGCCCGACGCCGAGACCGCCAGACCCGCCCGCAGCATCACCTCCGGGGACCGGCTGCGCAGCAGCCGCGCGTTCAGCTGGCCCAGCAGCACCAGGCCCAGCGCATTGCCGCCGAACACCAGGCTGAACTGCTGGGCGTCCAGCCCGTACACCTGCTGCAGCACGAACGAGGAACCGGAGATGTACGCGAACATCGCGGCGAAGGCGCACCCGGCGCCCACCGCGTACCCCATGAACCGGCGGTCGGCCAGCAGCCCGCCGAAGCTGCGCACCGTCCGGGGCAGGCCGCTGCCGCTGCGCCGCTCGGCGGGCAGCGACTCGGGCAGCGCGAGCGCCGCGGCCGCGAGCAGTGCGGCGCCGACGGCGGCGAGCACCGCGAACACCGCCCGCCAGTCGGCGAAGCGCAGCAACTGACTGCCCACCACCGGGGCGAGGATCGGCGCCAGGCCGTTCACCAGCATCAGCAGCGAGAAGAAGCGGGCCGCCTCGACGCCGTCGTAGAGGTCGCGGACGACCGCCCGGCTGATCACGATGCCCGCGGCGCCGGCCAGGCCCTGCAGCAGCCGCGCGGCGGTCAGGACCTCGGCGTTCGGCGCCACCGCGCAGAGTGCGGATGCGGCGACGTAGCCGGCCAGGCCGACCAGCAGCGGGCCGCGCCGGCCCCGGCGGTCGCTGAGCGGCCCGGCCACCAGCTGGCCGAGGGCGAGGCCGAGCAGGCAGGCGGTCAGGGTGAGCTGCACGTCGGCGTCCCGTACGCCGAGGTCCCCGGCGAGGGCGGGGAGGGCCGGGAGGTACATGTCGAGCGAGAGCGGCCCGAAGGCGGAGAGCGCGCCGAGCACCACGATCAGCCGCAGGCGCCGGCCCGGTCCGGGCGCCGCGGACCCGGCGGGGGAGGCCGCGGACGCGGTGGCGGACGCGGTGGCCGGGCGGGCCGGCCGGGCGGAGGCGGGGGTCATCGGCGGTCTCTCCGTCTTCTCCGGCGGTCGGCCTTCTCCGGCGGTCGGCCCGGGCGGCGCGGGTGCGGGACCGGGTGTGCCGGACCAGGGTAGCCGGATAGCTGACTGCTCAGCAATTGACTGCTCAGTCGATTCGGCGGGGCGCGGCGCCGGAAACGATCAGTAGACTCACCGGCCATGGAGATCGCACCGGCGGCGGCCGGCCGGCCGTCCGGGGAGCACCGGACGGCGGCGGAGCTCGCGGCGGCGGCCGACCGCCCGGCCGTCCACGAGCTCGCCCTGCTGCTGCGCGCCGCGGCCCGCCTCGACCGGGCCGTGGACACCGCGATGCGGGCCGAGTGCGGGCTCAGCCACACCATGTTCGAGGTGCTGCTGATGCTCGCCCGCGCCCGCGGCGAAGGGGTCCCGCAGCGGGAGCTCGCCGAGGGCCTCACCCTGACCAGCGGCGGCACCACCCGGCTGGTCGACCGCATGGAGCAGGCCGGCCTCGTCCGGCGCACCCCCTCGCCCGCGGACCGCCGGATCACCCTGGTCGGGGCCACCCCCGAGGGCGCCGTGGCGTTCGGCCGCGCCTCGGAGGTGCACGCCCGGATCGTCGACCGGCTGCTGCTCGCCCCGGTCGCCCCCGACGACCGGCCGCACCTGCTCGCCGCCCTCCGCGCCGTCGTGGAGAACCCCGAGCGCTGAGACCGGGGCCGCCCGGACGTCCCGGACGCCCTGCGGCACCTCGGCGGGACGGTCGCGCGGCCGCCGGCCCCAGACCGCCGGGTCGGTCAGGCCGGCGAAGACGCCGCAGATCTCCCGGGCGGCCTCCCGCATCCCGGTGCTCTCGTGCGGCCGGGCGACCAGCTCGGTGAGGATCAGCAGGGCCGCCTGCAGGGCCGCCATCGGCACCTCGACGGTCCGCAGCCCGCTCAGCACGTCGCTGGCCTGTTCCGCCGCACTGGTCGTCCAGCTCTGGGTCTGCTGCGGCGCCCGGACGGCGGCGGGCCGCCGAGCGGCGGGGCCGCCGGCGGATCCGAACTCCTGGTGCGCGAGGGGGAGGGCGAGGGCCTGCGGCGGGACGGCGGCCGGAGGGGCATCGGGCGCGGACGGGTGGCACGTGTTCATACCGGTACCAACGACGCCGCCGCGGTACGGGTGCTGCCCGATCCCGGCGCGGGCAGGACGGCGGGCGGGCCCTGCCGCCGCGGGCGGGCCGGGCGGGCGGCGGGGGCCGAGCGAGCCGGCCCGCGGCCGGGAGGCGCCCCACATGCACCTGGCGGCCGCGGGCCGGGAACCTGCGCCGATCCGGCCGGGGGAGGGCCGGAACAGCCACGGGAGCCCGGTCCCGCGCCGCGGGGGGTGGCGCGGAACCGGGCTGTGTCCAGCATACGGGAGCGCTCCCACCGGCCGGGACGGGGGCCCCGGGCGTCCTGGACGTCCCGGGCCGGGTCAGCCGCCGGTCTTCTCGGTGATCTGCTTCACCACGGCGTTCCAGGCCTTCTTCGGGTCGGTGCCGTTGCGGGCGACGTCCACCAGGGCGACGTCGCTGATGGCGGCCTTGACCGCGCCGTCCATCCGCCCGATCGGGGCGGGCAGGACCGTGCGGGCCGCGTCGGCGTAGATCCGGCCGGTGGGGGCGTTGTTGAAGTACGGGTTGGTGGCGTCCTGGACGGCCTTCGACTCCAGCGCGGCGGTGGCCGAGGGCAGGTTGCCGGTCGCGGCGAACACCTTGGCCTGCTGCTCGGGGGCGGTCAGCCAGGCGGCCAGTGCGGCGGCCTCCTTCTGGTGCTTGCCGGCCTTCGGCACGGTGAGGAAGGCGCCGCCCCAGTTGCCGGCGGCCGGCGCGGGCGCGATGTCCCACAGGCCCTCGCCGCGGTCGCCCGCGTACTTGCTGATCACGCCGGTCATCCAGGACGGGCAGACGATCGTCGCGAAGCCGGAGAGGTACAGCGCCTCGTTCCACTCCGGACCGAACTGCTTGAGGCCGCTGGTGAGTCCGGAACGGGCGGCGGACACCGAGAGGTCCCAGGCCTTCTTCACCCCGGGGCTGTCCTCGTAGACCAGCTCGCCGCGGGCGTTCGAGAACTGCTCGGGCTGGCTCGACAGCACGGCGTTGAACAGGCCGCCGGCCGAGTCGGTGAACGTGGTCCTCGCCGGTGCGTGCGCCTTGTAGCGGCGGCCGACGTCCACGAACTTCGACCAGTCGCCCGCCCACAGCCGGCCCACCGCCTCGCGGTCGGACGGGAGGCCGGCCTTCTGGAAGAGGTCCTTGCGGTAGCAGACGGCCATCGGCCCGGTGTCGGTGCCGAGCCCGACCAGCGCGCCGGAGGCGGTGGTCGCCTGGGCCGACTTCCACGGCAGCCAGGACGAGGCGTGGACCCCGGGGGCCGCCTGCAGGTCGGTGAGCTTGTCGGCGAGCGGGCCGGTGGCCTCGGAGATGTAGCCGACCTCCACGGCCTGGATGTCGGCCAGCGGCTTGCCGCCCTGGCCGGTCAGCCCCGCGGTGAGGTCCGCCC
Organism: Kitasatospora arboriphila; assembly: GCF_039528095.1. NCBI lineage: Bacteria > Bacillati > Actinomycetota > Actinomycetes > Kitasatosporales > Streptomycetaceae > Kitasatospora > Kitasatospora arboriphila. The sequence continues at coordinate 14,465 of NZ_BAAALD010000074.1, read as the reverse complement.
AGTACTCCTCGCTGTCCTGGGTCGCGGCCTCGGTGATGACGACCTCCGGGTGCTTGGCCATGTAGTCCGCGTACAGCCCGGCCTCGCGGTAGCCGAAGGAGCCGAAGGTGCCCACCTTGAGGGTGATGGTCTCGCCGAACGGGGACTCGGACTGCGGTGCGGCGACCGGGCCGCTGCTGCACGCGGTCAGGGCGAGCGCCGCACAGCCCAGCGCTGCGGCCGCCCTGAGCAGTCGTCGGCGGCGGCGGGGCTCGGCGGCGCCCCCCGGGGAGGGGGCCGTCCGGCGTCCGGATCCGGCCACGGCGGGGGAGCCGGTCGTGCGGCGTCTGGTACCTGGCATGTGGTGCCTCGTTCACTGACGGATCGGGTGGGAGGCGCCCCACGGGCCGACGGAACACCTGGTGGGAGCGCTCCCAGGACCTTGCTGGCACCGTCCCGTGCCTGTCAAGGGTTCGGCGGGGTCGGCTTGCGGCAGAACACGGCCGTTCCGTATGCCGGATTGGCATGGACACTTTGCGATGGGGGCCGGACGCGGGCGGGCGGCTGACGGACCGTCGGCGGCGGGCCGTGTCGGTACGGCCCGCCGCCCGCGGTTCCGGGCGGTCCGCGCCCGGCCGCCGGTCAGTCCTGCGCGTCCTCGGCCAGCACCACCAGCGTCCGGTCGGCCGCCACCAGGCCGTTCAGGGTGCACCTGACCTCGGCCACCACGCCGGAGAAGGGCGCGAGGATGCGGTTCTCCATCTTCATCGCCTCCACGACGACCAGGACGGCTCCTTCCTCGACCCGGTCCCCGACCGCGCACGGCAGGCCGACGACCACCCCCGGCATGGTCGACCTCACCTCGTTGCCGACGGCGTCCGCGTCGCCCCGGGCGAAGGTCGGGACGTCGAGGGCGGTGCGGTACCCGTCGACGGTGATCTCGAAGCCGGTGGGCGTCCGGACGCCCGACCACGCGCGGTCGCCGAGCGTGCCCCGGTACAGCCCGTCCCGGTGAGCGACGGTCAGCTCGAAGGACCGCCCGTCCACCGTGCCGCGGACCCGTCCGGGCCCGACCTCGGTGAGCCTGGCCTCCCACTCCCGCCCGGCGTCGCGGGTCACCACCCGGCCGAGCGGCGCGACCGGGTCCAGCGCGCCCCGGTCGAGCGCGCCGGCGGTGCCGTGCCACGGCGAGGCCGGACCGCCGGGCAGGGCCGGCACCTCCATGGCCGCGCCGCACGCGGCGGCCCGCCAGGCGCGCTCCACCCGGCCGGCCTCCGCGACGAACCCGTCGACCAGGTGGGTGTCGAGGCGTCCGGCGACCACCCGCCGGTCGCGCAGCAGGTCGCCGAGGAAGCCCAGATTGGTCGTCAGGCCGACGACGGCGGTGGCCCGCAGCGCGTCCGTGAGGGTGCGCAGCGCCGCCACCCGGTCGGGTCCGTGCGCCACCAGCTTGGCGATCATCGGATCGTAGAAGGCGGAGACCTCGCCGGCCCGGTCGAAGGCGGCCTCGACGCGGACGCCGGCCGGCCACTCGACGCGCTCCGCCCGGCCGGGCGCGGGCCGGAAGGCCTCGTCCGGGTCCTCGGCGTAGACGCGGCACTCGATCGCGTGGCCGGTGGCGGTGATCTCGTGCTGGGCGAGCGGCAGGCGCTCCCCGGCGGCGACCCGCAGCTGCCACTCCACCAGGTCGACGCCGGTGATCTCCTCGGTGACGGGGTGTTCGACCTGGAGCCGGGTGTTGGCCTCCAGGAAGTAGAACCGGTCGTCGGCGTCGAGGATGAACTCGAACGTCCCGGCGTTCACGTAGCCGAGCGCCCCGGCGCCGCGCACCGCCGCGTCCAGCATCGCCGCGCGGACCCCGGCCGGCAGGCCCGCCGCCGGCGCCTCCTCGACGATCTTCTGGTGGCGGCGCTGCAGCGAGCACTCCCGCTCGAAGAGGTGCACCACCGAACCGTGGGTGTCCCCGAAGACCTGCACCTCGATGTGGCGCGGACGCGGGACGTAGCGCTCGGCGAGCAGCCGGCCGTCGCCGAAGCTGCTGCGGCCGAGCCGGACGGCCGCGGCCACCGCCTCGGCCAGCCGGTCGGGGTGGTCGACCACCTGCATGCCCTTGCCCCCGCCGCCGGCGACCGGCTTGAGGATCACCGGGTAGCCGATCCGCCCGGCGTCGGCGGCCAGCTGCTCCGGCGACTCGGTGGCGTGTTCGGAGCCCGGCAGCACGGGCACCCCGGCGGCGGCCATCAGCTCGCGGGCGGTGGCCTTGTCGCCCATGGCGGCGATCATCCGGGCGTCCGGACCGATCAGGACCAGGCCCGCCCCGGCGACGGCCGCCGCGAACGCCGGGCTCTCGGAGAGGAACCCGTAGCCGGGGTGCACGGAGTCGCAGCCGGTGCGCAGCGCCGCGTCGACCAGCGCCTCGATCCGCAGGTAGCTGTCGGCGGCGGGGCCGGGGCCGAGCCGGACGGTGTCGACCGCGCCCTCCAGGTGGGCGGCCGAGCGGTCGGCGTCGGAGTGGACGGCGACGTACTCCACGTCGAGGCGGCGGCAGGTCCGGGCGATCCGGCGGGCGATCTCGCCGCGGTTGGCGATCAGAACTCGTTTCAGCATCGTCATCACATCCTGAACACGCCGAAGCGCGTCTCCTGCTGGGGACCGTCGGCGGCCATCGCCAGGCACAGCGTCAGCCACTCGCGGGTGTCGGTCGGGTCCACCACGGCGTCCACCCACATCCGGGCGGCGTAGTACAGCGGGTGCGACTGGCGTTCGTAGGTGTCGATGATCGGCCGCTTGATGGACTCCTCCTCCTCGGCGGAGAGGGTCCGGCCCTCCTTGGCGAGCTGGTCGCCGCGGATCAGCGCCATCACGGTCGCGGTCTGCTCCCCGCCCACCGCCGTCGACTTGGCGCTCGGCCACATCGCCATCATCCGCGGGCCCATCGAGCGGCCGCACATGGCGAAGTTGCCGGCGCCGAAGCTGCCGCCGATCACCAGGCTGAACTTCGGCACCCTCGCGCAGGAGACCGCGTTGACCAGCTTGGCGCCGTGCTTGGCGATGCCGGCCGCCTCGTACTCGGCGCCCACCATGAAGCCGTTGATGTTGTGCAGGAACAGCAGCGGGAGGTCCCGCTGGACGCACAACTCGATGAAGTTGGCGGCCTTCTGGGCGCTCTCGGGGAACAGCACGCCGTCGTTGACGACCACACCGACGGGGTAGCCGCCGACGTGTCCGGTGCCGCAGACGATCGTCGGCCCGTAGCGGCTGCGGTACTCGGTGAACTCGCTGCCGTCGAGCAGCCGGGCCAGCACCTCGCGGGCCGGGATGTGCTCGCGCAGGCCGGCGCTGATGATGCCGGGCAGTTCGGCCGGGTCGTGGAGCGGCGGGCGCGGCTCGCGCGGCGGCCCCGACACGGCCCTGCGGCTGTTGCGGACGGCGATCTCCCGGACGAGTTCCAGCGCGTGCTCGTCGTTCTCGGCGATGTGGTCCGCGACCCCGGTCACCCGGGTGTGCAGGTCGGCGCCGCCGAGCGTCTCCGCGTCGACGACCTCGCCGGTCGCCGCGCGCACCAGCTGCGGCCCGCCGAGGAAGATCGTGCCGTTGCCCCGGACGATCACCGCCTCGTCGCACATGGCCGGGATGTAGGCCCCGCCCGCCGTGCACGACCCCATCACCGCGGCGATCTGCGGCAGTCCGAGGGCGGACATCTCGGCGATGTTCCGGAACATCCGGCCCAGGTGGTACTCGTCGGGGAAGAGGTCCTCCTGGAGCGGCAGGTAGATGCCGCCGGAGTCGACCAGGTAGATGCAGGGCAGGCCGTTCTGCCGGGCCACCTTCTGGGCCCGCAGGTGCTTCTGCACGGTCAGCGGGAAGTACGTCCCGCCCTTGACGGTCGCGTCGTTGGCGAAGACCATCGTCGGCCGGCCGCCGACCGTGCCGACCCCGGTGACCAGGGCGGCGGACGGGACGGGTTCGTCGTACACGTCGTGCGCGACCAGCTGCCCGACCTCCAGGAACGGGGTCCCCGGGTCCAGCAGGCGCATCACGCGCTCGCGGGCGGTCAGCTTGCCGCGTTCGGCGTGCCGGCGGTGGGCCTTCGCGTCGCCGCCGGCCAGCGCGGCCGCCCGGGCCTGCGCGATGATGCGGCGCTTGTCGTCGAAGGCCGCGGCGTTGCGGCGGAACGTCTCCGACGTGGTGTCGATGTGGGAACGGAGTGTCGTCATGGGACCTTGCTGATCGCTGTGGAGTACGGGGGCTTGCGGTGGAGCGGGCGGGGTCAGGCACCCGGGTGCGCGGGGCGCGGGCCGCGCCGGCCGACCAGCAGCAGGGCCGCGGCGCTGAGGCCGGTCGCGACGGCCGACCAGGCGAGGTCCGCGTGCAGCAGGACGGCGGCGGTGGCGGCGACCCCGGCGATGGACTGCGCGAGGAAGCCGCACAGGGCCACCGCGTAGGCACCGTGCTCGGTCACGGCGCTCACCGCGACCGCCATGCTGCTCGGGAACAGCGCCGCCTGGCCGAAGGTGGTGGCGCAGTAGAGCGCCACGAACACCACCAGCGCCGCCGTCGTCCCGAGACCCGGCACCAGCCAGAGCGCGACCGTCAGCAGCCCGGAGCCGGTCATCACCAGGGCGCCCAGGCGCATCAGCCAGGACGATCCCACCGTGGCGACCAGCCGGTTCACCAGCAGCGCCCCGGCCAGGTACGCCAGGCCGAACAGCAGCCCCAGGTCGCCGTACTCGCCGGCGGTCAGGCCGAAGTGCTGCTGGGTCACGAAGGGCGCCACCTCCTGGAGCAGGACGATGGTGGCGAACCCGAGACCGCCCGCGACGGTCGGCAGCAGGAACTGCCGGACACCCAGGATGCCCAGGTAGATCCGGACCATGCCGGCCTGCTCCTGCCGGCCGCGGCCCGGCTCCAGCGGGAGCGTGAGCACACCGACCGCACCCGCCGCACCGACGGCGGCCAGGACGGCGAAACCGGCCCGCCAGTCCGCGTACCGGCCGATCAGGCCGCCCAGGAACTGGCCGCCGCCGAGCGCCGAGACGAACGCGACGGACAGCACCGACAGCCGGCGGGCGAGCGCGTCGCCGCCGCCGAGGTCCCGGACGAAGATCCGGGCGATGATGGCGGCGCCACCCGCACCGACGCCCTGCACGGCGCGCAGCACCAGCAGCACGGTGACCGAGCCGGTGGCCGCGAGCAGCGCACTGGAGCCGGTGAAGAGGGCCAGCGAGGCGAGCACCGCCGCCCGCCGGCCGTACCGGTCGGCGGCCCGCCCCCAGAACACCACGGGGGCGGCCGCGCCGACCACGAACAGCGACACGGACAGCGCGGCGAGGCTGCGCGAGACGCCCAGGTCCCGCTCGACGGCCGGCAGCGACGGCAGGTAGACGGTGGTGGCCATCTGGGCCATGAACACCAGCACGCACGCCACCAGCAGGGTGCGCCGCTCCGGCCGGGGCGCCGCCGCCGCGGGCGGCTGAGCCCGGACGGCCGCCCGCGGCGACCCGTCAGACATGGCTCGCCCGCAGCTGCCGGAGCCGGTGGCAGAAGTCCTCGATCTCCGCCGTGCCCATGTTGGCGCGCAGCATCAGCCGCAGGCCGGCCTTGCCGCGGGCGATCACCGGGAAGAAGATCGGCGAGGCGTAGTAGCCCTGCTCCAGGAGGGCCCGGCCGAGGGCCACGGTGGCGTCCTCGGAGCCGATGTCGACGAACCGGATGGGCAGCCCGTCACCGGCCCGCGCCGTCGGCAGCAGGCTGTCGAACAGGTCGACGTTCTGCTGCAACCGCTTCTGCAGCAGGCCGAGTTCGTCGGAGCGGTGCAGCTCGGCCGAGGCCATCACGGCGCCCAGACCGGCCGTGTTGATCCGCTGCGACCACATCAGCGGCCCGCCGTTGCGCAGCGCGACGTCGCGGCGCTCCCGCGAGCCCCGGGGGCCCAGGAAGATCGCGCCGCCGGAGGCGCCGAAGCCCTTGTTCAGCGAGGTGATGATCAGCGTCCGGTCGTTGATCGCGCCCATCGTCTCCAGCACGACGCCGCGGCCGTTGGCCCCGACCGTGGAGATGCCGTGGGCCTCGTCGAAGAACAGGAACAGGCCGTACTTCTCCTGCAGCCGCAGCAGGTCCGCGACCGGCGCCCTGCCGCCCGTGCTGTAGACGCCGTCGGCGACGTAGGCGACCTGGGGGTGCTTGCGGCAGAGGTCCTCCAGCGCGTCCAGGTCGTCGTGGGCGACGGTGACGACCTGCGTCTCGTCGGCGACGTTGGCCTTCATCGCGTTGAGGCAGAAGTGGGCGTTCTTGTCGAACACCATCAGCGGCGGCGTCCCGCCGGTGAGCAGCCCGGAGGCGAGCAGCGGCAGGGCGGCCCAGGCGGCGGCCGCGCAGGAGGCCACCGTGACGGCCTCCACGTCGAACAGCTCGGACAGCGCGTCCTCGGCGTCCCTGAGGGCGGCGAAGCGGATGCGCATCCGGGAGGTCGAGGTGTTGAGCGAGCCCTCGGCGAGTACCGCGTCGGCCGCGGCGCGGACGAGCTTCGGGTGGGTGTCGAGGCCCAGGTAGGAGTACGAGGACATGTTGACGAACTCGTGGCCGTCGGCGAGCGACCGGTGCCGGCCGTCGCCCAGACCGGCGGCGACGATGTCGAACATGCCGGCCTCGGTGGTGGTCTCCCAGAAGTCGTGGCTGATCCTCGCCGACTTCTTGATGTTCATGAACGCGTGCATGGCGGTGCTCCGTGGGGAGGTGACAGGGGGGAAGGGGCGGCCGGGGCAGGCCCGGTACGAGGCCCGGCGGCCTCCGGCGGCGGGCTCAGGCGTACTCGTAGAAGCCCCGGCCCGCCTTGCGCCCGAGCAGGCCGGACTCGACCATGCGCGACAGCAGCGGGGACGGGGCGTACAACGGCTCGCGGAACTCGCGGTAGAGGGCGTCGGCGGCGGCCGCGACCACGTCGAGGCCGACCATGTCGCACAGGCGGAGCGGACCCATCGGGTGGCCGCAGCCCAGCTGCATGCCCTGGTCGACGTCCTCGGCGGAGGCGAATCCGGACTCGACCATCCGGACGGCCGCGACCAGGTACGGCACGAGCAGGGCGTTCACCACGAACCCGCTGCGGTCGCCGGACGGGATCGACACCTTGCCCAACCGGTCGGTCAGGAAGGCCTCGACCCGCCGCCGGACCGCGTCGTCGGTGAGCAGCGTGGGCACCACCTCGACCAGCGGCATCGCCGCGACGGGGTTGAAGAAGTGGACACCGATGACGCGCTGCGGGCGGGTGGTGGCCCGGGCCAGCCGGGTGATGGTGATCGCCGAGGTGGTGGAGGCGAGCACGGCGTCGTCCTCCACCACCTTGTCGAGGGTGGCGAACAGCTCGGCCTTGAGCGCCTCGTCCTCCGGAACCGCCTCGACCACCAGCTGCCGGTCGGCGAGGTCGCCGAGGTCCGTGGTGAAGGAGATCCGGGACATCGCCGCGTCCCGCTCCTCGGCGGTCAGCTTCTCCTTGGCGACCCGCCGGTCCAGCGCGGCGGCGATCCGCGCCGGTGCGGAGCGCAGCGAGGACTCGCGGGAGACCGCCACCCTGACGTCCACCCCGGCGACGGCGCACACCTCGGCGATGCCGGAGCCCATCGCGCCCGAGCCGACCACGCCGACCCGCTCGACGCGGTGGACGCCGTCGTCCTGCCCAATGCCCTCCGCCGTCGAATTCTTCCGCCTGGCCGAGCTGAATGCGTGCACCACGTTCTCCGGGTTCTTCGAATGGAACTCGCCGGGTCGGATCGTGTCCGACCCGGCGATCGAAAAGACTTCCAACGCGTTGCTCGCACTGTCAACCGGCAATTATTTGCCGATTCGCCGATCCGGACAAAAGCACACAGGGCGGCGAACCGGAAAATATTTGCCGGTCGCCGCCCGTTGAATCCTGCCCGGATCTCCCTGTATTCAGTTGACGACGACGAAACGCAGGCCCTGGTGCCCCGCCGGAATCAGGACCTGGGTCACCGCATCGATCACATCGGGGGACACGTGCGGCAGCCGCAGCCGGAAGAGGTGGCCGTCCCGGTTGGCGACCACGCACGTCCGCTCCTGCCAGAACCGGCGGCACGTCGGGTCCCGCAGGACGTCCGTGAGCAGGGCGGCCAGCCCGGGGTCGTCCGGGTGCTGCGCCATCGCGAAGCGGACCATGGCCAGGTACATCCGGGCGTGCTGCGGCCAGTCGAGCATCTGCTCGCGCGCTTCGTCGGACGTCAGCCCCCAGCGGATCAGGTTGGCGTCCGGGGCGAGGACCCAGGGGAACCACTCGGCCATCGCCCGGTTGTGGCCGATGACGTTCCACGAGCTGTCGGTCAGGTAGGCCGGCCTGGGCATCTGACGGTCCAGCAGCTCCTGCAGGGCGTGCAGGTCGGGAGCCCGGCCCGGGACGGGCGGGGCGACGTACGGGGTGCCGCCGAGGGCGTACAGGTAGAGCGTGGCGCGCTCGTCGGCGTCCAGGACGAGCACGTCCGCCAGGCCGGCCAGCACCCGGGGGTCCAGGCGCGGCAGGGTGCCGCGCTCCAGGTCCCGGTACCAGCGCTCGCTCATGCCGACCCGCCCCGCCACGTCGACCTGCGGCAGGGGTTTGCCGAGCCCGAGTCTGGTGCCGGCCCTGCTGCGCCAGCTGCGCAGCAGCACGTTCAGTCCGGGCAGGGCCTCGGCACGGCGGGCGGCGGATTCCTCGGGCGGCATCTGGGTATTTCTCCGGTCTCGGTCCGATGTTCCGGCGCACCGGCCCTTCGCCCGCGCCCGCAGCTGTGGCTTGCGCCACATTCGGACGGTTGAATTCGAGAACGCCGGAGACCCGGCCGACTCCCGGCCCCGGGAGCGGCCGTCGTGGATCCCGAAAATCCCCCCGGGACGGATGTGCACGTCACGCCTTTCCCGGATTCTACCCCGGTCGATCCGGGCTCCCGGCTGCCCGCGAACGCGGCACCGATTCCGCGTTTCCCGCCGGCCCCGCGGGCCGCCCGCCGCGGTCCTTGAGGCGGTGCTTGAGGGCGAGCAGGGCGCCGGTGGGCCCGTGCGGCAGCAGCAGGGTGGTGTCCTGGCGGTCCACCGCGCCGAACCGGTACTTGTAGGGCTCGGTGCCGCGCAGGAAGTCGAAGGTGTGCAGGCCCTGCTCGGCGCAGGCGCGGACGGCCTCGGAGATCAGCACGGTGCCCAGCCGCAGCGGCGCCCAGCCCACGTCCCAGCCGATCTGGTAGTAGGCGAAGGAGCCGTTCCAGCGGAAGCCGTACAGCGCGCCGACGGTGCGGCCGTCGTGCTCGGCGAGGCAGAAGGCGGGGCCGTCGCCGCCGGGCGCGGTGGTGGCGGCCGAGCGTTCCAGCAGCCGCAGGTGGAGCGGGCGGCGCCGAGCGTCGAAGGTGGTCGGACGGCCGAGGGCGGCGCGGCGCAGCCGGTGCAGGTCGAGGACGGCGTCCAGGTGCTCGGGCCGGGCCTCCTGCGGCGGCACCCAGCGGAAGGCGACCCCGGCGGCCTCCAGCTTGCGCCGGTAGCGGCGTACGGTGGAACGGAACTGCCGTGAACCGAGCGCGTCGTGGCCGCCCGTCAGGTCGGCGCGCGGGCAGGCCGAGCGGGCCACCGGGCGGGCCGCGGCGGGCAGCGCGGCGGCGGCCTGCGGGTCGAGGTCGGGCAGCCAGAGGGTGGTGCGCCGGGCGTGCGTGGCGAGCCAGTCGCGGACGTCCTCCCGGCGGTGTGCGGCCACCGCCGGCCCGCAGTGGTCGGCCGCGCCCGGGCCGGAGCCGAGCAGGGTGAGGCAGCGGGCGGTGAACGGCAGCCGCGGGTGGAGGCGGAGCCGGGTGCGCAGCAGCGGGAGGACGGCCTCGACGCCGCCCTCGGGGCCGCGCCAGACGGCGACCTCGGCCCGGTCCGCCGCCGGGCCGTCCGCCCCGAGCGTCTCCCACCAGGAGAGCACCCACTCGGGCGTGGCGAACCACGATCCGTGCGGGTCGGCGGCGACCAGGCGCCGCCAGCCGTCGGCGGGTTCGCCGTCGAGGTCCGCCGGCGCGCGGTGGATCTCGGGCCGGCCGGCCGGTGTCGCTGCGGTCATGCGGATCTCCCCCTCCGGCCCGGTGCCCCCGGGCCTGGTACTCCTCCGGTGCGCCGCCGCCGTCAGCGGCCGCCGCGCAGGCGGTGCACCGCCGGGTGCAGGCCCGAGAGGATGGTGTCGAACCGGTGCAGGGTCGTGCAGGCGTTCACCCGGAGCCGGCTGATCCGCAGCGGCCGGCGGGGCAGCCGGCGGTCGTGCCGGTGGTCGAAGAGGAAGCCCGACCGGTAGCCGAGGGCGGTCAGGGCGCGCTCGGCGTGCGGGTCGAGGTTGCCGTTGGGGTAGGCGAAGGAGGTCGGCGGTTCGCCGAGCCAGTCGGTGAGCAGGGCGTGCGCCCGGTCGACCTGCGCGGCGGAGTCCTCGGCGGAGCAGCGGTCCAGACAAGGGTGGTCGAGGGTGTGGTTGCCGATCGCCACCCCGGCGCGGCGCAGGGTGCGCAGGTCGGCGGGGGTGAGCTGGGGCTGCCGGGGCGCGGGTGCGGAGGCGGTGCCCCGCAGGGCGTCCAGCCGGTCGCGGCGTTCACGGTCGGGCAACTGCTTCAGCAGGCGGACGGCGGCCTCGGGCGCGGTGCCGGGCGGCAGGGCGTCCGCGGTGCCGCCGTGCGCGACCAGGTGGGCCGCCTCGGACCACCAGAACGGCCGGTCGCCGCCGATGTGCCCGGCGATCACGTACGCGGCCGCGGGGATGCCGTGCCGGGCGAGGACGGGCAGGCCGTGGGTGAGCAGCGAGCGGTCGCCGTCGTCGAAGGTGACCAGGACGCTGCGGGGCGGCAGCGGCCGCCGCTCGCGCAGCGACTCCTCGACGCGGGCGAGGGAGACGGGACGCGCGCTGCGGGCGAGCCGGGCCATCTGGGCGGCGAAGGCCGGCGGGTCGTCGATGCCGTGGTAGGCGAGGACGGCGAGGCGGCCGGCGGCGAAGGCGCGGAAGGCGGGCTGCAGCGGCGAGTGGCGCAGCACGGTGTCGATCCGGTTCCTGCGGATGTCCGCCGGGGCCGTCCTGTCGGCGCCGCCCCCGACGGCGTGTTCGTCCGGCACGCCGCCCCCCTTCGGCCGCCGCTCCGCACCGTTGCGGGCAGCCTGGCCCGCGGTCGTCCGGGCGCAGCTGATGCGGCGTCAACGGAATCGGACTTTACCACCCCTTGACCTTTCGGCCGGGGGATTCCTGGGAGTTCACTGGACGCCCTTGACCTGGGGTGAATACGGAGGAAACTGGTGAATACACCGGAATACCGGACAGAGCCGCACCGCCGACGGAGACGTCCGACGGCCGTCCGAGTGACCCTGATCCAGGCTCTGGCGAGACCCCCGGCGGGTCGATGAGCGACACGTGCAGGAGATGACGGTCCACGCACGCGAACGACGCACCGAACGCCGGGGATCGTCATGTCCGGGGGCGGGAGCGCGTTCGGGGGGTCGTTCAGGGGCGCGTGGGGCACCTACCGGCATCTGCTCGCGCTCTAGTCCCGGTATGCGTCGGTCCAGTCGCCGGAGGCGACGGGGGCGGGGGCGGAGAGCAGCGCGGCGGTGACCCGGGGGCCGGCGAGGTAGACCCAGGCGTCGGTCTCGGTGCCGTCGGCGAGCCGGACGGCGAGGCGCTCGCGCACGTACTCGCCGAGGCCGTCGGGCGTGCAGTCCTCCAGCCGGTCCAGGTCGGCGAGCACCCGTGGGTACAGCGCCGGCGGCACGCTCACCAGCTCGCCGCGGACCCGCTGCCCCGGGCAGGGCACCACGTACGGGTAGCCCGGGCCGCGGTGCAGGGCGGCGCCGTCGAGGACGGCGCCGCGCACCTCGGTGCAGCGCCCGGCCAGGTGGCGCTGGTGGTTGCGGTGGCCGGGACGGAGCGTCCCGTAGACGAAGAACGGCAGCTGGGGCGGCACACGGCCCTCCTGGGGAGTCGGGGGTCGCAGCACCGTACCCGTCGGGGTGGGCCCGGTGTCAGCGGACCCCGTGCGGCCGGTACTGGATGCTGATCCGCGGCCCGACCGGGCGGGTGGTCTTGGGAACGGCGTGCTCCCAGGTGCGCTGGCAGCTGCCGCCCATGACGAGCAGGTCGCCGTGGCCGAGCAGCCGCCGGACGGCCGGGCCGCCGCCGCGCGGGCGCAGCAGCAGCGGGCGCGGCTCGCCGACCGAGACGATGGCGATCATGGTGTCCTGGCGGTCGCCGCGGCCGAGCCGGTCGCCGTGCCAGGCGACGCTGTCCCGGCCGTCGCGGTAGTAGCACAGGCCGGCGGTGGCGAAGGGCTCGCCGAGCTCGTCGGCGTAGTGGGTGCCGAGCGCGGTGCGGGCGGCGGCCAGCGCCGGGTGCGGCAGGGCGTCCGGCCCGGCGGCGAAGTCGTCCTCGCCGTAGAAGGCGAGCAGTCGGGGGACGTCGACCACCCGCTCGTACATGGCCCGGCGTTCGGCCTGCCAGGGGACCTCGGCGGCGAGCCGTTCGAAAAGTGCGCCGGCGCCGCGCAGCCAGCCCGGCTGTTCGTCGATCCAGGCGCCGTCGCCCAGTGCGGTCCGGCGGGCGCCGTCCAACGGGCCGGTGCCGATCTCCTCGACGTCGTCGAACAGCGAACCCTGGAGGTGGAGCATGCGGCCAGCCTACGCCGCATGGGAACATCTGTGCGAATAATTAGGAGGTATGTCGACCGGTCCACCGCGCGAACGAGGTTTGAACCCGGCGTACCGACGCCAGGAAACGGGGATGGACCGACCCTCGCCCTCCGCCCCGCTGCGACTCTCCGACGAGGTGGCCACCGCCCTCGCCGCCGGCACCCCCGTGGTCGCCCTGGAGTCGACGATCATCGCCCACGGCCTGCCGCGCCCCCGCAACCTCGCGGTCGCCGTCGAACTCGAGGACCTCGTCCGGGCCGGCGGCGCCGTCCCCGCGACGATCGCCGTCCTCGACGGCGTCCCGCACATCGGCCTCGACAAGGACGCGCTGGAACGGATCGCCACCGACGGGTCGCTGCGCAAGCTGGGCTTCCGCGAGCTCGCCCCCGCCGTCGCCACCGGCGCCAGCGGCGCGACCACCGTCTCCGGCACGGCCTTCCTCGCAGCCCGGGCCGGCATCCGGGTGTTCGCCACCGGTGGCCTCGGCGGCGTCCACCGCGACTGGACCACCAGCCAGGACGAGTCCGCCGACCTCGGTCTGCTCGCCCGCACCCGGATCACCGTGGTCTGCGCCGGCGTGAAGTCGATCCTCGACGTACCGGCCACCCTGGAGCGGCTGGAGACCCTCGGCGTCGCCGTCCTCGGCTACCGCACCGCCGAGTTCCCCGGCTTCTACCTCACCGGCTCCGGCCTGCCGCTGGACTGGACGCTCGACGACCCGGCCCAGGTGGCCGAGGTGATGCGGGCCCAGGACGAGCTCGGCGGCGCGGAGTCCGCCCTGGTGGTCGCCAACCCCGTCCCGGCAGCCGAGCAGCTCGACCCGGAGCTGCACGACCGGGTGCTCGGCGAGGCCCTGGCCGCCGCCCGGGCCGCCGGGGTCACCGGACAGGCCATCACCCCGTTCCTGCTCGCCCACCTCACCGAGCACACCGGCGGCGCCTCGCTGGAGGCCAACCTCGCGGCGGTGCGCGGCAACGTCCGGCTGGCCGCCGGCATCGCCGCCGCCCGGGCCGCCGAGCAGGCGGGGCGGCGGGGATGACCGCGGGCGCGCTGCTCGTCGTCGGCGAGGTCGTCACCGACGTGGTCGCCCTGCACGAGGGCCCGCTCGCCCCGCACACCGACACCGCCGCCCGGATCGCCGTCCGGCCGGGCGGCGCCGGGGCGAACGCGGCCGCCTGGGCCGCCGCCGGCGGAGCGCGGGTGCGGCTGCTCGCCCGGGCCGCCGCCGACTCCGCCGACTGGCACCGGGCCGAACTCGCCGCCGCCGGCGTCACCGCCCACCTCGCCGTCGACCCGCAGGCGCCCACCGCCGTGGTGATCAGCCTGGTCGACGGGCGCGCCGAACGGACCCTCGTCACCGACGGCGCCGTCGCCGTCCGCCTCGGCCCCGAGGACTGGTCGGACGACCTCCTGGACGGCGCGGCCCGGCTGCACCTCTCCGGCTACCAACTGCTCTCCGGACCCGGCCGCGCCCTGGCCGCCCTCGCGGTGCCCGCCGCCCGCGCCGCCGGACTGCCGGTCAGCGCCGACCCGGCGTCCACCGGCTTCCTGCAGCGCAGCGGCCCGGCCGCCGTCCGCGAGGCCTTCGCCGGCATCGGCCTGCTGCTGCCCAACCGGGCCGAGGCCCACCTGCTGGCCGGCACCGGTGACCCGGTCACCGCCGCCGAACGGCTCAGCGCGCTGCACGGCGAGGCCGTGGTCAAGCTCGGCGCCCAGGGTGCGCTGGTGGTCGAGGGCGGCCGGGTGCTCGCCCGGGTGCCCGGGGTGCCCGGCGTCGCCGCGATCGACGCCACCGGCGCCGGCGACGCCGTCACCGGCAA
>NZ_BAAALD010000073.1:0-38420 GCF_039528095.1 Kitasatospora arboriphila | reverse complement strand
CGGCCGCCGCTCTCGCAGGCCGCGATGCGGTCCCAGTCGACGCCCTGGACGGCGGCCGCCGTGGCCGCGGTCGCCGTGGTGGCGGTGCCTGCTCCGGCGCCGCGCAGGCGAGGGCGAGGAGTAACCGTAGGATCCGGTGGGCGACGGACATGGCGGAGCACTCCCCGAGAGGTCGGCGATCGGGCGGCCGGCACCCCGGGGTACCGCCCTTCCAGCGATCGCACACCCCGCGGCCGCGGCCTGGCCGACACCCCGGGAACATCACCCGCCCGGCTCCACCGAGCCACCCGCACACCGTACGGACCGGCCGGATGACGGCCCGCGGGTGTGCGCCGAGCGCGGACCGGCGCGCAGCCCCGCCGGGACGGCGATTCACCACCCGGGCGGGCCGCGCTCCCGAAGGGCCCGCGGGGCTCAGACCGCGAACCCGCCGTCCACCGCGATCGCGGCACCGGTGATGTACCGGCCCTCCGGGCCCACCAGGTGGGCGATGGTGCCGGCCACGTCCGCCGGAGTGCCGAACGAACCCAGCGCGGTGAAGCCGGCCTGGAGTTCGGCGCTCGGCCCGTCGGCCGGGTTCATGTCGGTGTCGGTCGGACCGGGGTGCACCAGGTTGGCGGTGATGCCGCGTGACCCGAGCTCCCGCGCCAGCGCCTTGGTGAGCCCGGACAGGGCCGCCTTGCTGGTCGCGTACACCGAGCCGCCGGGGAAGGCGACCCGCTCGGCCATGCAGCTGCCGATGGTGACGATCCGTCCGCCCTCGCCGAGGTGGGGAACGGCCGCCTTGGAGGCCAGCAGCGGGCCCCGGACGTTGACGTCCAGCACCCGGTCGATGTCGGCTTCGTCGGTCTCCTCGATCGGGCCGACCACGCCGACGCCCGCGTTGTTCACCAGGATGTCGAGTCGGCCGAACCGCGTCGCCACCGCGTCCACGGCCTCCCGGATCGCCCGGGGGTCGGCGCTGTCCGCCCGTACGGCCCAGGCACGGCGGCCCATTCCCTCGATCTCGGCCGCGACCGCCTCGGCACGCCCGGCGCTGTCCCGGTAGGTGAGCGCCACGTCCGCGCCCTCCTCGGCCAGCCGCAGCGCGACCGCCTCGCCGATCCCCCGGCTGCCGCCGGTCACCAGCGCCACCTTGCCCGCCAGCCGCGCGGCCGCCATGGTCTTGCCCATCGTGATCTCCCCGAACTCGCTGTCGTGTTCTCGGACATGACTCGATCATCGGGCGCCGGCGATCACGAGCCCGGCGGTATTCGGACGTCGCGTTCAACGTTCAACAATCGATCGGGCGCCGGCGCTCACGACGATTCCCGGTGGCGCGACGGTGTACTGGTCGTGCGTGGCCGCGGCTGGCTGGCTGGCTGGTCCGGTCGGGGCGGTTGCCGGGTCTGGCTCGGGGTGGTCGAAGGGCCGCCGCAGCCCGCGTCCGTCCTCCGGTGCCAGCAGGTGACACCGCGCCCGGTGCGAGTATCCGGCTGTCCGCGGCACCGCCGGCACGGGCCGGTCGGCGGCGCCGTCCGCCCGCCACAACGAGGCGCGGTCCGGGTGCGCCGCGAACAGGCCGTCCGGGGTACGCCAGCAGGAGACGGCCTGGGTGATCGCGGAGGGCTGATCCCCCGGTGTGCAGACCGTGCACGCAGGTGAACCAGGTGGTGCCGGCGCCACCCCGCCCGTCGCCGGTGACCTCGGCCGCTGCGGGCAAGGTCCGCGCCACTTCCACCGGTGCGTGGCCCTTGCCGCCGCACAGGGGGGCGGTGGGTTCGCCGTTCCTCATCGGTATCGGTCTCGGCTCCCTGCGAGCCTACGGGCGCGGGCGCCGGGACGGTCGTGCCCGGTCGCATGCCGAGGGCCGCGTACGGGGCCGGACGCGGTGGTCCACGCGTCGGAGCCGGCCGCCCCTCGCAGGGGTGGCCGGCCGTGGTCCGATCAGGGGTCAGAGGTCCAGCACCTGGTCCGGGAAGATCAGGTCCGGGTCGCCGCCGATGGTCCGGATGTTCTTGGTGTACAGGCTCTGCACGTCGGTGCTGAACTTGACCGCGATCTCGCTCAGCGTGTCGCCGCTCTTGACGGTGTAGGTGCCGGTCGACGCGCCGTTCCTCGGGGAGTTGACCGGGGCCGACGGGGCCTGGGTCCGCGCCGATCGCGTGGCCTCGGTGGAGCTAGGGGCGGACTTCGGGGTGTGGGCGGGCTTGGACTTGGAGGTCTGCGTGGACTTGGCGGGCTTGGTCTTGGTGGCGGTGTCGACCTGGGCCGGCGCGCCGCCCCTGGTCAGACCGGCCTTCCTGGAGCAGACCGGCCAGGCGCCGGGGCCCTGCGAGGCGAGCACCTTCTCGGCGACGGCGATCTGCTGCGCCTTGCTGGCCCGGTTCGCCTGGGACGCGTAGGCGGTGCCGCCGTAGGCGCGCCAGGTGCTGGCGGTGAACTGCAGGCCGCCGTAGAAGCCGTTGCCGGTGTTGATCGACCAGTTGCCGCCGCTCTCGCACCGGGCGACGGCGTCCCAGGTCGAGGCGGAGGCGGCCGAGGCCGAGGGGGCCGAGACGAGTCCGGCCACCGGCAGCGCCGCGACGGCGGCGCCGGCCACGACGGCCACGCGGACTCGGTTGCGCTTGGTGGTGGCCTTGGTGGAGGTGGTGGCAGCGGTGGTCTCGTGACCGGAAGTCATGAACGTCCTCTCGACAAGCCCCGGGCAGGCATGCGGAACCAGGCCCCGGTGGGGCCCACGTTTCGCCACCTCACTCGATGGGCGGCAGGGCACGTGTCCGACGTGCCGTGCCGCCCGGTCTCCCCGCCCACCGCCGGCCCGTTCCGAGTGCGGCCGGTCGGCAGGCGCGGCCCTCGCGCCGGGGGTCAGCCGGCGGGCCGTGCATCGGGGTGAACCCGGGTGGTGCTCGTTGCACCGCCCAAGAAGCTACGGGCGGTTGCGGTCAGTCATCAAGCAATTCCTTTACGGCGCAGGTCAGTTGAGTGTTACCGGTGGTAAGGATCAAGAAATCGGGATCGAAATGTCAGCTTTTGTGAGTGTTTTCATGATCGAGAAGGCCGCCAATGCGCCCCCGATCACACCAATGCCCCTTCGAAGCCGCCCGCGAGTTCCACCCGAAGCGATCGTCACGTGACGATCCGTCACCGAATTAAGCGGAGTTCCCGCTTCCGCTGCCTGTCTTGGTGGCACCAGCCACAGTCGTCACCCATCACACCCGAAGCGGTTGCACAGTGTCATGGCCTACCGGCCCCGGCCCGGCGCAGTAGGCCGGTCGCCGCGCCTTCGGCGTGAGGTGCGCGCCCCATCGACACCCTCACCACCACCAGGAACTGCCGTCGCGTCAGCGAGTCCACGCACGCCCCGGCGACGAATGCGGTCCCGCCGTCGCACCACCCGGGCCGCCCCTCCCGTCACCAGCTCGGCGAAGAACAGCGCCGTCGTCGGGTCGACCGTCGTCAGGCCCGTGAACCGCAGGAACGTCCCCGCGAGGCCTCGCCCTGACGCCCCACCGGACCCCGGCCCCGACCCGACGTCAGCCGCGGTGCCGGCCCCGCCGGGCCCCGCGGTGCCGCCCGGGGGCGGGTCAGGCTCCGCTGCCCGAGGTGGTGGAGCGGATGCCGCTGACGATCGCGTCGATGGTGCCGAACGGGGGCGCCTGCGGGTCGTCGTCCACGCCGCCGTGCATCAGCACGAAGCCGCTGCCGTGGGCGTCCGGCACGGCCACCATCAGCACGTAGCCGGCGGCACCCTGCTTCGGCGTGACGTGCCAGCGCACCGCGTAGCCGATGGCGCCCGCGACCACGATCGGCCCGGAGGCCATCTCCTCGTGGCCGGTGAGGTCGCCGAAGATCCGCGGGGCGTACTCGGCCATCTGGGCCTTCGCGACCGTGGCCGCGTCGGTCCCGGGCACCGACACCGTCTCGACCGAGAACTGGCCGCGGATGCACTGCGACTCCATGCCGCAGTCGTACGGGCCGGTGACCTCGTAGACGGCGCTCGCACCGCTGCTGGCGTGCACCGTCCAGCCGGTGGGCCGCGGCACGCGCCAGCCGTGCACCACGTCGGTCATCGTGCTGCCGGCCAGCGGCGGCGTGCTGCTGCGCGGGCTGGGGCTGGTGCGCGGCAGGCTCGGGCTCGTCCGCGGGGAGGCGGAGAAGCTCACCGGCGGCGGTGCCGTGACCACCGGCGGATCGTCGTCGCCGCCCGAGGCCACCAGCACCACGGCGGCCACCACGGCGAGGGCCAGCACGCCGCCGGCGATGCCGATGATCAGGCCGTTGCGGTTCTTCGGTCCGGTCGCCGTCGACGGGTAGGCGTACGGCGGGCCGGGCTGCGGGTAGCCGTACTGCCCCGGCTGCTGCTGCGGGTAGCCGTACCCGGGCTGCGGGACGGCCTGGCCGCTCCAGGCCTGGGTCGGGGCGTCGGCGATCTGCGCGGGCTGCGGGGCCGCTGCGGACTGGGCGGCCCGGACCTCGGCGGTCCAGGCGTTGCCGTCCCACCAGCGTTCCTGCGCGGTGCCGCCCGGCCCGGGCTCCGGGACCGGGTACCAGCCGGGAGGAATCGATGTGCTCACGGCCGTACGGTACCGGTCCCGGGGCACGGCCCGGCAGGGGAGGCAAGGTCACGACTTGGACCGGCCGGGCGCCGACGGCCCCTGGCGGGACGTCAGTCGGCCAGCGGACGGCCCATCCAGACGTCGTCCACGTAGGCGCCGTCCAGCAGGAACTCCTCGCGCAGCACGCCCTCCACCGTGAAGCCGCAGCGCTCGTACAGTCGGCGGGCCGGGGTGTTGTGGCCGAGCACCCGCAGGGTGATCCGGCGGGCCCCGGCCGCGGCGGCGGCCGCGCAGGCGGCCCCGACCAGCGCCCGGCCGACGCCGTGGCCGCGGACGCCGTGGTCGACGGCGAGACCCTGGATCTGGCGGACGTGGCGGTTGCTGTCGAGCGGGGTCGGCACGGCCTGGCGCACGTACCCGACGACACGGCCGCCGAGTTCGGCCACCAGGTAGCCGTCGGGGGTGTGCCGCTCGTCGAAGAAGGCGGTGCCTTCGGCGCGGCGCGGGGCCACCTCGCTGAGGACGGACCAGACGGCGCGGTCGAGGGCGGCGAGTTCGGCGTCGTCCTCGGCGCGGGCGGTACGGATCGTCAGGTCGTCGGACGGCATGACGGTCATGGTAGGGCGTGGCGGTCCGGGGCTGCGGGGACGGGTGGGGGCGATGTGGCCTTCCGGATTGTCAGGCTCTGCGCGCCCCCTGGGGGGTGGGCCTTGAGCGAGGGGCACGTGGGGTGGGGGTGGGGGTGGGGGTGGGGATGGCGGTGCGGCACTGTGCGCTTCCGACCCGCGCAGTTCCCCGCGCCCCCAGTGGTGGGCCTTGAGCGATAGGCACGTGGGGTGGGGGTGGGGATGACGGTGCGGCACTGTGCGCTTCCGACCCGCGCAGTTCCCCGCGCCCCCTGGGGGTGCCCCCGAGCAAGGGCGGGGTGGGAGTGGGGCGCAGTGGCCTTCCGGTTTTGTGTGGTTCGGCGCGCCCCGGGTGGTGGGCGTCGGGCGGGCGGGGAGCTGGGAGGATGGGGGGCATGCGCATCGCGGTGACGGGTTCCACGGGTCTGATCGGTTCCGCTCTTGTCCGCTCGCTACTCGCGGACGGGCACGAGGTGGTACGGCTGGTGCGGCAGCGCAGCCGGGTGGGGCGGCAGCCGGACGGGACGGTCGGGATCGGCTGGAACCCCCACCTGCTGCAGATCGACGCGGCCGGGCTGGAGGGCACCGACGCGGTGGTGCACCTGGCCGGCGCCGGGGTCGCGGACCGGCGGTGGACGCAGGCGTACCGGCAGGAGATCCACGACAGCCGGGTACTGGGCACGGAGACCGTGGCGGGTGCGCTGGCGAAGCTCAAGCGGCCGCCGAGGGTCTTGGTGAGCGCGTCCGCGGTCGGCTACTACGGCCAGACCGGCGACCGGGTCGTCGACGAGGACTCGCCGGCCGGGGACGACTTCCTGGCCCGGGTGTGCGTCGAGTGGGAGGCCGCCGCCCGGCCCGCGGAGGACGCCGGGATCCGGGTGGTGCACCCGCGCACCGGGCTGGTGCTGTCCGCGCGCGGCGGTGCGCTCGGCCGGATGCTGCCGCTGTTCCGGCTGGGGCTGGGCGGCCGGCTGGGGTCGGGCGGGCAGTACTGGAGCGTGCTGTCGCTGGCGGACGAGGTGGCCGCCATGCGGTTCCTGATCGACCGTGCGGAGATGTCCGGTCCGGTCGACCTCACCGGTCCGCGTCCGGTGACCAACGCGGAGCTGACGGAGGTCCTCGGGCGGGTGCTGGGGCGGCCGACGGTGCTGGCGGTGCCGGAGTTCGCGCTGAAGACGGTGCTCGGCGAGATGGCCGTCGAGGTGGTGGGCAGCCACCGGGTGCTGCCGGAGCGGCTGTTGGCGGCCGGCTTCCGGTTCCGGCACCCGGACGCGGAGTCGATGGTGCGGGCGGCCCTGCTGGACTGAAGGACCCGCGCGGGAACCGGACAGGAGACGGGCGGGAACCGGGCGGGAACCGGGCAGGAGACGGGCAGGACTGAGAGGGTCCGGTTCCGGGTAAGCGCCGTCGTACGTGGGGCGGACCCGGTCCGCCCACCGGGCGCACAGGGGCGCACGGTTGCAGACGGAGGGCGCGCCGTCGCGCCCTCCGTGACCGTGCGCGCCCGGCGCCGCCGGATCGCCGCTGGTCCGGCGCACGCTCGGTGACCGGGCCCCTCCGCAGTGCCACCACGATCCGGCGGCCGGACCCGATTCCACCGGCCGCGCCGGTCTGATCAGCACATTGACGGGGCATCACGTTTGACGGACCGTACCCGGCACCCCGCTGCCCGCCTCGGCCGGAGCTCCACGGGCCCGGCCGCCGCCGCGCGGGCCCGGAGGCCGCCGTCAGGGAGGGAGCACACCCGTGCCCGCATACGACTTCATCCGCCGTTCCCGCCAGCCGTCCGACCCGGACGTGGTCGTGGTCGGTGCCGGCCTCGCGGGCCTGGCCGCCGCCCGCGCGCTGACCGGACAGGGCCTCAGCGTCCAGGTCCTGGAGGCCGCCCGGCGCATCGGCGGCCGGATGGCCTCGGACGAGCTGGACGGATTCCGGCTCGACCACGGCATCCACCTGCTCAACACCGACCACCCGGAACCGGCCCGCCGGCTCGACCTCGACCGGCTGGACCTGCGCCCGCTGGCCCCGGGCGTCCTGGTGCACAGCGCCGGCCGCCGCTACCGGGCAGGCGTCCCCCAGCAGGCCGCCGGACGCGGGGCGCTCGGCGGGGCGCTGGGCAGCCCGCTCGAACGGGCCCGGCTGGCCGCCTCGCTGAACCGGCTCGCCGCCACGCCCGTCCCCCGGCTGCTCGCCCGGCCGGAGACCACCGCGGCCCGCGCGCTGGCCGACCGCGGCCTCGGCGGGCGGACCGTCGACGGCTTCCTGCGGCCGCTGCTGGGCGCGCTGCTGGCCGACCGCTCGCTGACCACCAGCAGCCGGGTGGCCGACCTGGTGCTGCGCTCGTACGCCCGGGGCCGGCTCTGCCTGCCCGCCGGCGGGACGGCCTCGGTGCCCGCACAGCTGGCCGAGGGACTGCCGGCCGGCACGGTGCGGACCGGGGTGGCGGTCACCGCGGTGTCCGCGGACGGCGTGGAGACCGCCCGGCACGGCCGGGTGGGCGCGCAGGCCGTGGTGCTGGCCTGCGACGCCCGCTCCGCGGCCGCGCTGCTGCCCGGGCTGCGGCTGCCGGACTTCCACCCGGTGACCACGTACTTCCACGCGGCGGACCGCTCGCCGCTGGGCGAGCCGGCACTGCTGCTGGACGCCGACCGGTCCGGGGTGTCGCACACGCTGGTGCTCAGCGACGTGCACCCCTCGTACGCGCCGGCCGGGCGGGCGCTGGTGGCGACCACGGTGCTGGGCCGGCGGGGCTACGACATCGGCGGCCCGGCCGGTTTCGAGCCGGTGGTGCGCCGGCGGCTGGCCGAGCTGTACGGCGCTTCCACCGCCGGATGGGAGTTCCTGAGCGTCCGCCACGCCCCGGACGCGGTGCCGGCGATGCCCGCCCCGCACCACTTCCGCCGGTCGGTACGGGTGCTGGCCGGGCTGTACGTGTGCGGCGACCACCGGGACACCAGCAGCGTGCAGGGCGCCCTGGTGTCCGGGCGCCGGGCCGCGCAGGCGGTGCTGCGCGACCTCGGGCTGGAGACGGCGGTGCGGGCCTCCGACGTGGCGGCCTGACCGTGCCCGTCCCGCGGCCCGCCACGACCCCGCTCAGATCACCCCGGCCTGGCGGGCGGCCTCCTCGAAGGCCCGCACGGTCGGGGTGGCCCGGTAGGGGGCGAGGCGGCGGTGGAAGTCCCGCAGGTACTCCACCGTGCGGGCGGAGCGCATCTCGCCGGCGGCGCGCAGCGACTCGCCCGCCATCGTGCAGGACTCCTCGACCTCGCCCATGCCGAGCCGCGAGGTGGCCAGCACCAGGCGGCAGAGGATCCGGCTGCGGGCGTAGGCGGGGGCGCGCAGCCGCAGCGACTTCTCGGCGTGCTGGGCGGCGGGCCGCCACTGCTGCAGGTCGCGGTAGCAGTGCGCGAACTCGTCGGCCAGCTGGGCCTCGTCGAAGTAGCGCGACCAGGACGGCGCCTCGTCGCCCGGCCGGGCGGTGGCCAGCGCCCGCTCGCAGCGGACCATCGCCGCGGTGCAGGCGCGGACGTCGCCGAGCAGCGCGTGGCCGCGGGCCTCGGCGGCGTGCATCAGCGCCTGGACGACCGGGGCCGCCGTGGTGCCGACGCCCTGCTGGGCGACCCGGGCGAGCTGGATCGCCTCCCGGCCGTGGCCGAGGTGGACGGCCTGCTGGCTCATGGTGGTGAGCACGAAGCCGCCGAGCACGCGGTCCCCCGCGGCCTGGGAGAGCCGCAGCGACTGGACGAAGTACCGCTGGGCGAGGCCGTGCGCGGCGATGTCGAAGGACGTCCAGCCGGCCAGCCTGGTGAGGTCGGCGACGGCGCCGAACAGCGCCCGGCCGATCTGCTCGCCGTAGCGGCCGCGCAGCATCGGCTCGGCCTCGCTCTCCAGGTAGCGGACCAGGGCCTGCCGGGCGTGGCCGCCGCCGTAGGCGTGGTCGAGCGCCCGGAAGAGGTCGCCGACCGCGCGGATGGCGGCGATGTCGCCGCGGCCGACCCGGACGGCCGGGCGGGAGTCCCGGCCGGGGGCGTTCTGCTCGGCGCCCTCGGTGCCGGGGAGCGGCCGGCGGGCCTGCTGCGGGACCCGTCCGGGGACGGGGCGCGAGGGGCCGCGGACGGCTCCGACGGCGACGGGCCGGGTACCGGCCAGCTCCTCCGGGGGCAGCGTGGTGGCGTCCCGGGCGACCCGTTCGTCGGTGCGGCCGATCAGCCAGTCGCGGCTGGGGACGACCAGGCCGGCCGGGGTGAAGGCGATCTTGCGGAGCTCGGCGTACGGGCCGTTGTCCTTGCGCCACATGGAGGCGACGATGTCGACGGCCTCCTGCGGGGTCTCGGCGAACTCCAGCCCGGCGTAGACCGGGGCGCACGCGTCGAGGCCGACGTCCTGGGCGGTGAGGCGGCGGCCGAGCCGCCGGGTGAAGACCTCGGCGATCAGTGCCGGGGTCGCGCCGCGGGGCTGCTGGCCGCGCAGCCAGCGGGTCACCGAGGTCTTGTCGTAGCGCAGGTCGAGGCCGTGCTCCAGGCCGAGCTGGTCGACCCGGCGGGCCAGACCGGCGTGCGAGAAGCCGGACTCCTCGATGAGCGCGGCGAGTTGCGGGTTCTGGGTGCGGTGGTTCCCGGTGGCTGTCTCCACCGGGCGGTCGTCGTCTTCGTCGGACACCTGCGGAGGGGCCCCGGCCTGCACTACGTGCGGGTCGAGCGCATCGAGCGGTCCGAACGCCGGGCTGTCGGTCACAGGCCGTTGGGGCATGTCAGTCAACACCTCTCGAGCGCCGCTCCGGTCCCCCCGGTTTCGGGCGACGCCCCCTGTCGGGAATCGGCGTGACAGTAGCGAGCATTCGGGCGCTATGGGTCGATTCGGGCGTGCAATCCTCCGAACGGGTGATGCAAGGGCGCCCGTTACGGGGAAGCGGGCGCACACGGGGTTTGGCTTGCACCACCGGTGCGCCCTGGGCCCGGCCATGGCGTCCCACCACACCCGCCGGGGCCTACCTGTGTCGTCCGGACACATGGGAGCGGGGGCTCGGGATTCCTACCGTTCTCGGCCATGGACACCACTTCAGCCACCGCCCCGCCGGCGGCCCTGCGGGGCCGGACGGCACTGGTCACCGGAGCCGCCTCCGGGATCGGCCGGGCCTGCGCCGAGGCCTTCGCCGCGGCCGGCGCACGGGTGTACGTCGTCGACGTCGCCGCCGCCCCGGCCGAGGAGCTCGCCGGGCGGATCGGCGGGGTCGCCGTCGTCGCCGACCTCTCCGACCCGCAGGCGGTGGAGGCCCTGCCGGACGACGCCGACATCGTCGTCAACAACGCCGGCCTGCAGCACGTAGCCCCGCTGCACGAGTTCCCGACCGAGCGGTTCGCGCTGATCCAGCGGGTCATGGTGGAGGCACCGTTCCGGATCATCCGCCGCACCCTGCCGCACATGTACGGGAACGAGTGGGGACGGATCGTCAACATCTCCTCGGTGCACGGGCTGCGCGCCAGCGCCTTCAAGTCGGCGTACGTGACCGCCAAGCACGGGCTGGAGGGGCTCAGCAAGACCGCCGCCCTGGAGGGCGCCCCCCACGGCGTCACCAGCAACTGCATCAACCCGGGCTACGTGCGCACCGCCCTGGTGGAGCGGCAGGTCGCCGCCCAGGCCCTGGCGCACGGCATCCGCGAGGACGAGGTGGTGGAGCAGATCATGCTCGACCGCACCGCCGTCAAGCGGCTGATCGAGCCCGACGAGGTCGCGCAGCTCGCGCTCTGGCTCTGCTCCCCGTCCGCCTCCTACATCACCGGCGCCAGCCTGCCCGTGGACGGCGGCTGGACGGCCCACTGACCCGGCCCCTCCCGGCCTCCGTCCCGCGGGCCCCCGCCCGTACCCTCCCGCACAGCCCCTCCCCCGAGAACAGGTGACCCCATGGCCCACTCTCCCGACGTCGCGAGACCAGGCTCCCCGCTCTGGAAGGTGGTCGGCGCCAGCCTCATCGGCACCACCGTCGAGTGGTACGACTACTTCCTCTACGGCACCGCCGCCGCCCTCGTCTTCGGCAAGGTGTTCTTCCCCGACAGCGACCCGCTGACCGGCACCCTGCTCTCCTTCCTCACCTACGCCATCGGCTTCGCCGCCCGCCCGCTGGGCGCCCTGGTGTTCGGGCACTTCGGCGACCGGATCGGCCGCAAGCGGCTGCTGGTGCTGAGCCTGCTGCTGATGGGCGGCGCGACCACGCTGATCGGCTGCCTGCCGACGTACCGCCAGATCGGCGTCGCCGCGCCGCTGCTGCTCACCGCGCTGCGGCTGGTGCAGGGCTTCGCGCTGGGCGGCGAGTGGGGCGGCGCGGTGCTGCTGGTCTCCGAGCACGGCGACCGGGCGCGGCGCGGCTTCTGGGCGTCCTGGCCGCAGGGCGGCGCCCCGGCCGGCAACCTGCTGGCGGCCGGCGTGCTGTCGCTGATGACGGCGACCCTGTCGGACGAGGCCTTCCTCTCCTGGGGCTGGCGGGTGCCGTTCCTGCTCTCCGCGGTGCTGGTCGCGGTCGGCCTGTGGATCCGGCTCGCGGTGGACGAGTCGCCGCTGTTCCAGCAGGCGCTCCGGGCGGCGAAGGCCCGGACGTCCGTGGAGCAGCCGCCGCTGGTCGCGGTGCTGCGCAACCACTGGCGGGACGTGCTGGTCGCCATGGGCGCCCGGATGGCGGAGAACATCTCGTACTACGTGATGACCACCTTCGTGCTGGCGTACGCGGTCGGGCACGTCCACCTGCCGAAGCAGACCGCGCTGAACGCGGTGCTGATCGCCTCCGCGGTCCAGTTCGCGCTGATCCCGCTGTTCGGCGCGCTCTCCGACCGGATCGGCCGCAAGCCGGTGTACCTGGCCGGCGCGGTCGGCGTGGGCGTCTGGGCGTTCGTCTTCTTCGGCATGGTCGACACGAAGTCCTTCGGCGCGCTGGTCGCGGCGATCACGATCGGCCTGGTCTTCCACAGCGCGATGTACGCCCCGCAGGCGGCGTTCTTCTCCGAGCTGTTCGCCACCCGGATGCGGTACTCCGGCGCCTCGATCGGTGCCCAGTTCTCCTCGGTCGCGGCCGGCGCCCCCGCCCCGCTGATCGCCACCGCGCTGCTCAAGGACTACGGCAGCTCGACCCCGATCGCGGTGTACGTGGCGATCGCGGCCGTGATCACCGTCCTCGCGGTGCTCTGCTCCCGGGAGACCCGCGGCGAGGACCTCGCCGACACCGAGCCGGCCCGCGAGGGCGTGCCGGTCGGCTGACCCGCCGGCGCGGCCCGGGGCGACTCCCCGCCCCGGGCCGGGCCGCTCCCGGACCGCACGGATGAATGGCACGATGGCCCGCACCATGAACGAGCCCCCCGAGAGCGCCGCCCCCGCCCTGCGCCGGCTGATCGACCTGCTCGCCTCCGGCGCGGCCACCGAGGACTTCGCCGAGGTGCTCTCCGAGGCGCGCCGGCAGGGCGCGTCCGCTGCCGTCCTCGCCGAGATCGACGCCGCCGCCTGGCAGGCCCTGCGGGTGCACCGGACGCTGCGCCAGCACCGGCGCCGCGAGGCGGAACTGACGGCGCTCTTCGACACCGCCGGCGACCTCGCCGCCTCCCGCGACCTGGACGCCGTGCTGCAGGCCATCGTCCGCCGGGCCCGGATGCTGCTCGGCACCCACACCGCGTACCTCACCCTCCCCGACGAGGAGGCCGGGGACACCTACATGCGGGTCACCGACGGCTCGGTCTCCCAGCTCTTCCAGACCCTGCGGCTCAGCCTCGGCGACGGCCTCGGCGGGCTGGTCGCGCAGACCGCCCGGCCGTACGCCACCCCCGACTACCGCACCGACGAGCGGTTCCACCACACCGGCACCATCGACGCCGGCGTGCTGGACGAGGGCCTGGTCGCGATCATCGGCGTGCCGCTGCTGCTCGGCGGCCGGGTGATCGGCGTGCTGTTCGCCGCCGACCGCTCCCCGCGGGCCTTCTCCCCCGACGAGGTGGCGCTGCTCTGCACCCTCGCCGCGCACGCCGCCGTCGCCCTGGACACCGCGAAGGCGCTCGCCGACACCCGGGCCGCGCTCACCGACCTCGCCGCCGCCAACCACGTCATCCAGGCGCACGCCGCCGCCGTCCAGCGCGCCGAACAGGCCCACGACCGGCTCACCGACCTGGTGCTGCGCGGCGCCGAGGCCGCCGACGTCGCCGCCGAGGTCGCCACCCTGCTCGGCGGCGAGGTCGCCGTCCACGACAGCGACGGGCACCCGCTCACCGGCCGCCCCGGCCCGGACGGCGCCGCGGGCCCGTCCCGGCACCTCGCCGACGCCTTCGCCGCCTCCCGCACCGAGGGCCGCGCGGTGCGCCGCGGTGAGGACTGGGTCTGCGCCGCCCTGGCCGGCCACGACCTGCTCGGCGGCCTCGTGCTGCGCGGCCGCGCCGACCTCGACGACGCCGACCGGCGGATCTTCGAACGGGCGAGCGTGGTCACCGCGCTACTCCTGCTGCTGCGGCGCTCCGTCGCCGAGACGGAGAACCGCGTCCGCGGCGAACTCCTCGCCGACCTGCTCACCGCACCCGACCGCGACCCCGCCGGCCTCACCGCCTGCGGCAGCCGGCTCGGCGTCGACCTCGGCCGCCGCCACCTCGTGCTCGTCGCCGAGGCCGACCCCGCCGACCGCTCCCGGCTCGCCGGGGCCGCCGCCCGCCACCTCTTCGGCACCCGCGGCATCAGCGCCGAGCACGGCGAGGCCGTCGTGCTGCTGCTGCCCGACGACGGCACCGCGCCCGACCGGGCCGCCGCCGCCGCCGCCGAACGCCTCGCCCGGCTCGCCGGCTGCCCGGTGACCGTCGGCGCGGGCGGGCCCGCCGCGGGGCCGGCCGCGCTCGCGGCGGCGCACGGGGAGGGGGTGCGGTGCGTGCGGGCCCTTCGGGTGCTCGGGCGCGAGGGTTGCGGGGCCTCCGCCGCGGGGCTCGGCTTCCTCGGCGTCCTGCTCGGCGACGGGCACGACGTCGCGGGGTTCGTCGGGGCCGCGCTCGGCCCGCTCGTCTCCTACGACGCCCGGCGCGGGACGGAACTGGTCCGCACCCTGCGGGCCTACTTCGACTGCGGCGGCAGCCTCACCCGGGCCAAGGACGAACTGCACGTCCACGTGAACACCGTCGTCCAGCGGCTGGACCGGATCGAGGTGCTGCTCGGAAGGGACTGGAACTCCCCCGAGCGCGCCCTGGAACTGCAGCTCGCCCTGCGCCTCCAGCTCCTCGCCGGGGCCTGACGGCGGCGGCGGCCTCGGGGGCCGACCGGCTCTTCCGGGGGCAGGCGTACAGTGACCGGGTTGGTCTCGAACGCCTGGCAAGGAGCAGCGGTGAGCGAGGACGTACGGTTCGTGACGATGGGGATCGGCGAGGGCGCCGTCCCGTACCCGGAGGCCTGGGAGGAACAGCAGCGGCTGCACGCGCTGCGCGTCGCGGACGAGATCCCGGACACCGTGCTGCTGCTGGAGCACCCGCCGGTGTTCACCGCGGGCAAGCGCACCAACCCGGAGGACTACCCGCTGGACGGCACCCCGGTGGTGCAGGTGAACCGGGGCGGCGAGATCACCTGGCACGGGCCGGGGCAGCTGGTGGGCTATCCGATCGTGAAGCTGCCGGACCCGGTCGACGTGGTGGCGTACGTGCGCCGGCTGGAGGAGGCGCTGATCCGCGCCTGCGCCGAGGTCGGGGTGGCGACCTCGCGGGTGGAGGGCCGCAGCGGGGTGTGGGTGCTCGGCGAGGACATCCCGGACGCGGTGGTGGATCCGTCGCAGGTGGTGGAGATCGGCAAGCTGACGCTGCGGATGGGGCTGCCGCTGGGGATCGACCCGCGGCTGGCCGGTCCGGAGTACGCGCCGTCGAACGCGGGGCAGCGGGGCGACGACCGGAAGCTGGCGGCGATCGGCGTCCGGGTGGCGCGCGGTGTGACGATGCACGGGTTCGCGCTGAACTGCGACCCGGACATGACCTGGTTCGACCGGATCGTGCCGTGCGGGATCCGGGACGCCGGGGTGGGGTCGCTCTCCGGTGAGCTGGCCCGGCCGTTCGGCGTGGCGGACGCGCTGCCGGTGGTGCGCAAGCACCTGGCGGAGGTCTTCGCGGAGCTGCCCGAGCCCGCGGTCGCCCGCTGAGGCGGGAATCTACCGATCAGTAGCCATGTTGCCCTGCGATTGAGGGGAAACATGCCCGGTACAGGCGATGAAAGCACAGGCGTACCCTGGGGGTACCCCGTCTAGTTCTAGGAGTTGCACGTGTCCGCTGTCGCGCCCGACGGCAGGAAGCTTCTCCGCCTGGAGGTCCGCAACAGCGAGACCCCCATCGAGCGGAAGCCCGAGTGGATCAAGACCCGGGCGAAGATGGGCCCGGAGTACAACGCCCTGCATTCGCTGGTGAAGAAGGAGGGGCTGCACACGGTCTGCCAGGAGGCCGGCTGCCCCAACATCTTCGAGTGCTGGGAGGACCGCGAGGCCACCTTCCTCATCGGCGGTGACCAGTGCACCCGCCGCTGCGACTTCTGCCAGATCGACACCGGCAAGCCCGCCGAGTTCGACCGGGACGAACCGCGCCGGGTCGCCGAGTCCATCGTCACCATGGACCTGAACTACGCCACCATCACCGGTGTCGCCCGTGACGACCTGGAGGACGGCGGCGCTTGGCTGTACGCCGAGACCGTCCGCCAGGTGCACGCGATGACCGCCGGCCGCGAGGCCGGCCGCACCGGTGTGGAGCTGCTGATCCCGGACTTCAACGCCGTCCCGGAGCAGCTCGCCGAGGTCTTCTCCTCCCGTCCCGAGGTGCTGGCGCACAACGTGGAGACGGTCCCGCGGATCTTCAAGCGGATCCGCCCGGCCTTCCGCTACGAGCGCTCGCTGGACGTCATCACGCAGGCCCGCGCGGCCGGCCTGGTCACCAAGTCCAACCTGATCCTCGGCATGGGCGAGACCCGCGAGGAGGTCAGCCAGGCGCTGGCCGACCTGGTCGGGGCGGGCTGCGAGCTGATCACCATCACCCAGTACCTGCGGCCCTCGCTGCGCCACCACCCGGTGGAGCGCTGGGTGAAGCCGCAGGAGTTCGTGGAGCTGCAGGAGGAGGCCGAGGAGCTCGGCTTCGCCGGTGTGATGTCGGGTCCGCTGGTGCGGTCCTCGTACCGCGCGGGCCGGCTGTACCGGCAGGCGCTGGAGCACCGCGAGCGCGCGGCGGTCTGACGCCGGCACCCGGGTCCGGCCCGGGGCGGCCCGCTCGGCCCGGAGGGGCCCGCGCGGGGGGGCCGTACGAGGGTCGTACCGGAAGCTTCGGGGGCGGCGGGCAGGAGCCTGCCGCCCTCCGGCGTAGCTGCGGCGCGGCCGTCTTGCGGTCGTGCGGCTTTCATGCGACTTTGACCGGCAGGTCACCGATCGGTAACACCTGCGGGCGACCCTGACGGTGTCAGTCGTCCGCCGGTCCTGAGGGGAGCTGTTGAGCATGGAGGCAGTGAGCGGAGTGCAGCGCGGCCTGCTGCCGGCGCGGATGCCGTCGGTGGGCGGAGCCCTGCGCTATGCCGAGAGCGTGCTGCTGGCCAGCGGCCAGCGGCAGGCCCGCCGCAACGCCTGGGCCGCGGTCTGCGAGAACCGCCGGCACGCCGCCGAACGGGAGCTGGACGCGGGCGCGGCACCGGGCCTGCGCCGCCGTTCCTGAGACGTCGCTCCCGGGACGCCGCTCGCGGAACCTCGTTCCCGAGACGTTACCGGGGCCCTCGCACCGGACCCTTCCCCGCTCCCCGCACGGGCTGTCCGCGGGTCCGTACGGGCGGGGCCGGCACCGGTCGGGGCACCGCCCTTGGATAACCCGCCCCCCCGGCACGTACCATGAGCCCTATGGCGAGGGAAACATCCGAGAACCCCGGGCGGCTGCAGCAGATCCGCACGGCGTACACCATGACCAAGAAGGTCGACACCAAGATCGGCCTGATCATCGCCGCAGTCGGCCTCATCACCTTCGGCGTGTTCCTCGCCATCGGCTTCGCGATCGGGCACCCCGTCTACCTGGGCATCCTCGGCTTCGTCGTGGGCTTCCTGGCGGTAGCGGTGGTCTTCGGACGCCGGGCCGAGCGAGCCGCCTTCGGGCAGATGGAGGGCCAGCCGGGCGCGGTCGCTGCGGTGCTGAACAACATCCGGCGCGGCTGGAACGCCAACCCGACCCCGGTGGCGGTGACCCGCAGCCAGGACGCGGTCTACCGCGCGGTCGGCCGCCCCGGCATCGCGCTGATCGGCGAGGGCAACCCGAACCGGGTCCGTCCGCTGCTGGCCGCCGAGAAGAAGAAGATGGCCAAGGTCGTCGGCGACGTCCCGGTGCACGACATCATGGTCGGCAACGGCGAGGGCGAGATCCCGCTGAAGAAGCTGCAGATCCACCTGATGCGGCTGCCGCGCGCGATCACCCCGGCCCAGGTCACCGAGACCAACGACCGACTGCGCGCGCTGGGCGACCTGCTCTCCCGCGCGCCGATCCCCAAGGGCCCGATGCCCAAGGGCGCCCGGATGCCCAAGGGCGGCCAGGTCCGCTGAGCCCCCACCCCCACCGACACCACGGCCCCGCCGCGAATCCTCGCGGCGGGGCCGTTCGACGCTCCGGGTCCGGCGGGCCGGGGACCGGCCCGTGCCGGGCACGGGGTGCCGGGTGTCAGATGCGGACCTCGACAGTGCCGACGGCCTTGTCGTGGAGGCCGCGGGTGTCGCGGTCCCAGATCGCGGCCGGGACGATCAGGCAGAGCAGCAGGGTGCGCAGCAGCACCTGCGGGATCGAGGCGCGGGCGCCGTCCAGCCGGACGACGCGCAGGCCGAAGAGCCGCTTGCCGATGGTGGTGCCGCTGGTGGCGAGCAGGACGACGGTGACCACGTAGAAGAGCGGGGTCGTCCACAGGTTGGCGCCGGCCTGGTCGCCGCGGGAGAGCAGGCCGTAGGCGACGAGGCTGCAGAGCCAGCCGTCGACGAACAGGGCGCCGAGGCGCCGGCCGGGGCCGGCGACGGAGCCGGGGCCGTCCTTCGGCAGACCGAGGCGCTCGCCGCGGTGGCCGAAGTCGGCGCCCATCTTCTCGGCGGCGGCCTTCGGCCCGTCCAGCCACGATCCCAACGCATCTCTGGTGTCCACGAAATCCACAGTATCCGGGCTTCACGTGCGATCTTCCGGGGCCTCCCCCGACACGCACGGTGCCTGCCGGGCGGCGCTGACCACGAATGACCGTTTTGGCGGTTTTGCACTGGCCCGTATGACTTTGCCCACAGTGAGGTCGGTGCTGGTTAACATGCAGAGGACGGGGAAATCACCATCCGGAAACGGCCGGCTCCTACGGTTGGCCGGACCGCAGCTGAGGAGGATCGATGTTCACCAACGCCGACGAGGTCAGGCAGTACATCACGGACAACGACATCAAGTTCGTCGATGTCCGGTTCTGCGACCTGCCGGGCGTCATGCAGCACTTCTCAGTGCCTGCCTCGACCTTCGACCCGTCCGAGATCCTGATGTTCGACGGTTCCTCGATCCGGGGCTTCCAGGCCATCCACGAGTCCGACATGGCACTCGTCCCCGACCTGGCGACGGCCCGGCTGGATCCGTTCCGCTCCGAGAAGCACCTCAACATCAACTTCTTCATCCAGGACCCGATCACGGGCGAGGCCTACAGCCGCGACCCGCGCAACGTCGCCAAGAAGGCGGAGGCCTACCTCGCCTCCTCCGGCATCGCCGACACCGCGTACTTCGGCCCGGAGGCCGAGTTCTACGTGTTCGACGAGGTCCGCTACGAGACCAGTGCGAACGCCTCGTACTACCACATCGACTCGATCGCCGGCGCCTGGAACACCGGCCGGATCGAGGAGGGCGGCAACCGCGGCTACAAGGTGAAGTACAAGGGCGGCTACTTCCCCGTGCCGCCGGTGGACCACTTCGCCGACCTGCGCGCCGAGATGTCGCTGGAGCTCGCCGCCGCCGGCCTGCAAGTCGAGCGGCAGCACCACGAGGTGGGCACCGCCGGCCAGGCGGAGATCAACTACAAGTTCAACACCCTGCTGCACGCCGCCGACGACCTGATGCTGTTCAAGTACATCATCAAGAACGTGGCGTGGCGGAACGGCAAGACCGCCACCTTCATGCCCAAGCCGATCTTCGGCGACAACGGCTCCGGCATGCACGTCCACCAGTCGCTGTGGACCGAGGGCTCGCCGCTCTTCTACGACGAGCAGGGCTACGCCGGCCTCTCCGACACCGCGCGCTACTACATCGGCGGCCTGCTGCGCCACGCGCCCTCGCTGCTGGCCTTCACCAACCCCTCGGTGAACTCCTACCACCGCCTGGTGCCGGGCTTCGAGGCGCCGGTCAACCTGGTGTACTCGCAGCGCAACCGCTCCGCGGCGATCCGCATCCCGATCACCGGGTCGAACGCCAAGGCCAAGCGCATCGAGTTCCGCGCGCCCGACCCGGCGTCCAACCCGTACCTGGCCTTCGCCGCCATGCTGATGGCCGGGCTGGACGGCATCAAGAACAAGATCGAGCCGCTGGAGCCGGTCGACAAGGACCTCTACGAGCTGGCCCCCGACGAGCACTCCGCGGTGCCGCAGGTGCCCGCCTCGCTCGGCGCCGTCCTCGACGCGCTGGAGGCCGACCACGAGTACCTGCTCGCGGGCGGGGTGTTCACCCCCGACCTGATCGAGACCTGGATCGACTTCAAGCGCACCAACGAGATCGCCCCGATCGCCCTGCGGCCGCACCCGCACGAGTTCGAGCTCTACTTCGACCTGTAGGCCCTACGGCGCGCCATCGGCCCCCGTCCCCGCCCGGCGAATTCCAGGGGTCGTTGCAACACAAGTTGATCAACTGGCTGTTGCCAGGAGCTTAGCGAGACGCTCGGCTGGGGTTTCCCAGCCGAGCGTTTTGCGTGGTCGGCTGTTCAGCTCGGCCGCGGCGGCGTCCAGCTCCTCCCGGGTGTAGCGGGCCAGGTCGGTGCCCTTGGGGAAGTACTGCCGCAGCAGGCCGTTGGTGTTCTCGTTCGAGCCGCGCTGCCAGGGGCTGCCGGGGTCGCAGAAGAAGACCGGCATGTCAGTGGCGGTGCTGAAGTCCTTGTGCAGGTGCATCTCGGAGCCCTGGTCCCAGGTGAGGGAGCGTCTGAGCTGGGCGGGCAGGGCCGAGACGGTTTGGATGAGTGCGTCCCGCATCTGTGAGGGGCGGCGCCCTTCGGGCAGGTGGACCAGGGTGACGAATCGGCTGGAGCGCTCGACGAGCGTGCCGATGGCGGACTTGTGGGCCCTGCCGATGATGAGGTCGCCTTCCCAGTGCCCGGGGACGGCCCGGTCGGCGGCCTCGGCGGGCCGGTCGCTGATCATCACCATGTCCTTGGCCATGCGGGGCTGGCGCCGGTTGGACTGGCGGTGTGACCTGCGCATCGTGCGGCCTGTCCGCAGGGCCTTGGCCAGCTCCCGGCGCAGTTCGCCGCGGCCCTGGACGTAGAGGGCCTGGTAGACGGTCTCGTGGGTCACGTGCATCTCTGGCCGGTCGGGGAAGCGTGTCCGCAGAGCCTGACAGATTTGTTCGGGGCTCCAACGCCGTTCGAGGTGGTGCTGGATGAAGTCCCGCAGTTCCGGGTTCTGGCCGATCTTTCCCGGCTTCGGCCGAGGCCGGCGGGCGTCGGCGCGGGACTGGGCGGCGTGCGGGCGGTAGGCCCAGCGGGAGGCGTCCCCGCGCACTGGGACGCCGTTGCGGCGTATCTCCCGGCTGATGGTGGAAGGGCTCCGGCCCAGCTCAGAGGCTATCTGCCGGACCGATGCCTTCTCCCGCAACCGGTCGGCGATGTGGATGCGGTCCGCCTCGCGCAGATATCGCGACTGGCCAGCAGAGGGGAGTGGCCGGCGGATCGGCGGCGCACCACGCGTGCTTCCCGTGGCCTGGCGTCCGTTGCGCCACCGCTTCCCCGTGCGCCGGTTGATGCCGACGATCCGGCAAGCTTCCATGCTGCTGAAGCCCTGGTCCATGAGCCGGAAGTATTCCTCCCGCTCACGGACCAGGGCCTTACGGCCTGGCGCCTGCCCCCGGTCCTCCCGGATCTTGAAGTCCATCGCATCCCCTGAGCTGGGGTGTTGCGAGGACCGCTAGAACTCAAGCCCGGGGGCGGGGGCCGCGGTGCGCCCGGCGGCGTCCAGGGCCTCGCGCAGGCGTCCGCCGTGGGCGGCCAGCAGGCAAGCGGCGTCGGCGGGGGCGAGACCGGTGAGCAGGGTGAGGACCGCGGGCTTCACCTCGCCGCCGGCGGCGTCCAGGGCGCGGTCGGCGGCCTCGGGGGCGGCCCCGGTGGCGAGGGCGACGATCCGGCGGCAGCGGGCCCTGAGCTTCTCGTTGGTGGCCCGCAGGTCGACCATCAGGTTCCCGTAGGTGCGGCCGAGCCGGACCATGGTGATCGTCGACACCATGTTGAGCACCAGCTTCTGCGCGGTGCCGGCCTTCAGCCGGGTCGAGCCGGTGAGCACCTCCGGGCCGACCACCACCTCGATCGGGTGCTCGGCCGCCGCGCCCAGCTCGGAACCGGCGGTGCAGGCCAGTCCGACCGTCAGGGCGCCGCGGGCCCGGGCGTGCGCGACGGCCGCCACCGCGTACGGCGTCCGCCCGGAGGCGGAGACCCCGATCACCGCGTCGTCCGCGGTCAGGCCGATCCCGTCCAGGTCCGCGACGGCCAGCCCGCGGTCGTCCTCGGCCCCCTCCACGGCGTTCAGCACCGCCTCCGGGCCACCCGCGATCAGGCCGACCACCAGCTCCGGGTCGGTGCCGAAGGTGGGCGGGCACTCGGCGGCGTCCAGCACCCCGATCCGCCCGGCGGTGCCCGCCCCCGCGTAGACCAGCCGCCCGCCCCTGGCGAGCCGCGCGGCGATCGCGTCCACCGCCGCGGCGATCTCCGGCAGCCGGCGGCCGACCGCCTCGGGCACCGTGCGGTCCTCGCCGTTCATCAGCGCGGCGATCTCCAGCGTGGGCAACCGGTCGAGGCCCGCCAGCTCGGGGCGGTGCGCCTCGGTCGCCAGGGTGTCCAGCCGGGCGCGGAGGTCCTCCGTCACGGCGCACCGCCTTCCGTGGTCATGGGGGTCGCGGTGGGCGCGGACGACGTCGGGGCGGGCGCGGCCAGGCCCGGAAGGGTCTCCTGCTCGCCCTCGACGACCCGCACCGGATCCTGCGGGCCGCGGCACTCGCGGCCGAGGCGCAGCATCCGGGAGAGCGGGTCGTGCAGCAGGCGGCCGCAGCGCCGGCACCGGACGCGCTCCGGCAGCAGTGGCGGGACGGGCGGGATCAGGGCGGGCTGGGACATGGGCCGATTCTCGCGGTAATCCGGTCGCGGCGGCACCGCCCGGCCCGGAAGAATCCCCGCATGTCCGCCGCGCGCCGCACCACCCCGACCGTGTACGTCTCCGTCGACGTCGAGGCCGACGGCCCGATCCCCGGCCCGTACTCGATGCTCTCCTTCGGCGCCGCCGTCGCCGGGCACCACGACGCGGACGGCTTCCGGCGGGCCGGCCGGCAGGCGGCCGGCTTCTACCGCGAACTGCGTCCGGTCTCCGAGCGCTTCGACCCGCAGGCACTGGCCGTCTCCGGGCTGGACCGGGCGGCGCTGCTGACCGGGGGCACCCCGCCGGAGGCGGCGATGGCGGCGTTCTGCTCCTGGGTGGAGCAGGTCTGCGCCGGGCCGGACGGGCGGCGGTACCGGCCGGTCATGGTGGGCTACCCGGCGCCGTACGACTGGCTGTTCCTGTACTGGTACCTGATGGAGTTCGCCGGGCGCAGCCCGTTCGGGCACTCGGGCTGCCTGGACGTGAAGACGCTGTACGCGGCCCGGGCCGGGGTGCCGTTCGCCGGGATCGGCAAGCGGTCGATGCCGGCCTCGCTGCTGCCGGACCTGCCGCACACCCACCACGCGCTGGACGACGCCCGCGAGCAGGCGGAGCTGTTCGCCAACCTGATGGAGTGGGACGGGCCGGAGCACTGAGTCAGGCCGCCCGGACGGGCAGGGTGCGGTACCCGCGCAGCACAAGGCGGTCGCGCCGCTCTGCGCGCCCGGCCGGGGCGAGAGCGGGGAACCGGGCGAACAGCGCGGGCAGCGCGATCCGGGCCTCCAGCCGGGCGAGTTGGGCGCCGAGGCAGTAGTGCGGGCCGCCGCCGAAGCTCAGCGGGTGGCTGTCTCGGCGGGTGGGGTCGAAGCGGGCCGGCTGCTCGTACCGGGCCGGATCCCGGTTGGCCGCGCCGAGCAGCACGAAGACGCCGGTGCCGAGCGGGGCGGGGACGCCGCCGACGTCCAGGCCCTCGGCGAGGGCGATCCGGGAGGTCAGCTGGACGGGCGAGTCGTGGCGCAGCACCTCCTCGGTGAGGCCGGCCGGGGTGACGGCGCCGGACCGCAGCCCGGCGGCGGCCTCCGGGTGGTCGAAGAGCAGGGCGACGGCGTTGCCGAGCAGGTTGGTCGTCGTCTCGAAGCCGGCGACCAGCAGCAGCACCAGGTTGGCGAGCAGCTCGTGGCCGGAGAGCAGCTCGGGCTGCGCCGCGCCGACCTGCACGAGGGCGCTGACCAGGTCGTCCTGCGGGTGGGCGCGGCGGGCGGCGGCCAGCCGGGTGAAGTAGTCGGACAGCTCCTCGGCGGCCGTGTCGGCGGTGGCGAGTTCGCCGTCGTCGGTCAGCAGCTCCAGCGCGGCGGTGAGGTCGGAGGCGAGGCCGCGGAAGCGGTGCCGGTCGGCCTCGGGCACGCCGAGCAGCTCGCAGACGACGCCGACCGGCAGCCGGAACGCGAAGGCGTCCATGAAGTCGACCGGACTGCCGTCGGCGCCCTGCGCGGCCATCGTGTCGAGCAGCCGGTGGACGGCGGCGGTGACGGCGGGCTCCAGTGCGGCGACCCGGCGGGCGGTGAAGACGGAGGAGATCAGCGAGCGCATCCGGCCGTGGTCCGGCGGGTTGCGCTCCAGGATCGAGCGGCTCAGCAGCACCTTCGCCGGGTGGTCGGCGAAGCCCGGCTCCCACGCCTCGCGCTGCACCGGGTCGGGGACCCCGAAGGCGGGGTTGCGCAGCACCTGGTCGCAGGCGTGGTGGCCGACGGCCATCAGCACCCCGGGGCCGCAGGGCGCGACCGGCCCGAGGCCGTGCGCCAGCTCGTACAGCGGGTACGGATCCGCCCGCCCGTCGGGGCCCACCAACTGCTCGATGATCGCTGCGCCGTCCATCCCGCGGCCTCCCTCTCGCGTCCTGCGGGTACAACCCTCCGGTACGGGGCGGGAGTTCCCGGACGGCCCCGGAACCACCCGCCGGCGTGAGGGGTGGCCCGCGCGGCGGCGGGAGTGCGGAGGCCGGCGCGGACGTCCGGCGCCGGAGGGGTCCGGGGCGCCCTCGCTAGGCTGGCGGCATGGAGATCTGGATCAACCCGCGGTGCAGCAAGTGCCGCAGTGCCGTCGCGGACCTGGACGCGGCTGGCGTCGAGTACACCGTGCGGCGCTACCTGGAGGAGCCGCCGACCCCGGCGGAGCTGGCGGACGTGCTGTCCCGGCTGAACCTGGAGCCGTGGGACATCACCCGGCTGGACGAGGCCGCGGCCGGGGAGCTGGGCATGCGGCAGTGGCCGCGCGAGGAGGCGGACCGGGGGCGCTGGATCGCGGCGCTGGCCGAGCAGCCGATCCTGATCCAGCGTCCGATCATCACGGCGGACGACGGGCACGCGGTGGTGGCCCGGACGCCCGAGGCCGTCCGCTCGGTGCTGCCCGAGTAGCGGTTCCCCGAGCAGCGGCGGCCGCCCGCGCGGTGGCTGCCGGACCGCCGTTCAGGTCCGCTCGAAGACCCGGACGCCCTCGCCCCGCCGCCAGGCGTGGATCACCAGCCGGTCGCCGGCGACGGTGGTGAGCACCACCTCCTCCGGTTCGAGCCGGAAGGCGTGGAAGGCGCCGGGCGGCGCCTCGGGGAGGTCGCCCTCGTAGGCGGCGAGCTCGGCCGGGTCGGTGATCTCGACGGCGGTGCCGGAGACCTTGGCGTCGCCGTCGGCCATCGACCCGTCGCCGGGGTTGCTGTGCAGCGCGAAGCGGCCGTCCCGGCGCAGGTCGAGGGCCTTCACCGCACCGTGCATGGAGCCGACGGTCAGGTCGGCGCCGATGAACCGGACCTCGGTGCCGCTGACCCGGGGCGCGCCGCCGCGCCGCAGGGTGGCCAGCACGTGGTGCTTGTTCGCCTCGAACCGGGCCCGCACCAGCGGGGCGAGATCCGGCGCTTCGTACTCGAAGTCCTGCCAGGTCGTCATGGTCCCCAGTCTGGCAGTGCCCGCTGCCAGACTGGGGACCATGACGCAGACGTACACCGCCTTCCTCCGTGCGATCAACGTGGGCGGGCGCACGGTGACCATGCAGCGCCTCCGCGAGCTCTTCGAGGAGCTGGGCCTGGCGCGGGTGCGGTCGTACATCCAGAGCGGGAACGTGTTCTTCGAGACGGAGGAGGCCGACCGGGCGGCGCTCACCGCGCGGATCGAGGAGCACCTGGAGCGGGCGCTGGGCTACCCGGTGCCGGCGGTGCTGTGCACGCTCGACGAGCTGGAGGCGATCGTCGCGGCCGACCCGTTCGCCGGGATCGAGGTGACGCCGGAGCTGCGGCTGTGCGTACTGTTCCTGTCCGAGCCGCTGCCGGCGGAGCTCGCCCCGCCCGCCTCCTCCCCCAAGGGCGACTGGGACCTGGTGGGCGCGACGGCGAACGCGGCCTTCGTGGTGCTGCACCTGCAAAACGGCCGGCTGGGCGGCAACCCGGCCACGCTGTTCGGCAGGGCCTACGCCGGGACGGCGACCTCGCGTTTCTTCCACACCACCGTCAAGATCCTGGCGGCGGCGAAGAAGTGAGCCGGGGCGCGGGGAACCTCGCGGTTCCCCGCGCCCGTCACGGGCACCGGCGGGCCGTCGGGGGCACGTCTCAGGGCAGGGCGGGGACGGCCGGGGCGGGCAGCCGGACGCCCGCGGTGCCGAGGCCGGTCGGGCCCGGCGGCACCTGGACCGGCGGGGCCTGGACCGGCGCCGTGGGCAGCGCCGGGCGGTGGTGCCGGGCGATGTCCTCCTCGGTGTAGCGGCGGCACTCCCGGTGCCAGGTGAGCACGGCGGCCATCCAGTCCTGCAGTTCGGCGACGTAGCCGTCGAGCACCGCGCGGGCGGCCGCGTCCAGCTCGAAGTCCTCGTGGAGCTGCGGCAGTTCGTGGTCGGCGACGTGCTGGAACTGGCTCAGCCGGGACTTCATCAGGTCGAACACGATGCCGAGCGCGGTCGGGTGGTCGCAGTCGAAGAAGTTCTCGGTGACCAGCACCAGGTTGTGCAGCTCGCCCTCGTGCTCGACCTCCTTCCGGTACGAGAAGACGTCGTTGACGAGCATCGCGTAGTCGGCCGCGGAGTTCTCCAGGGCCAGCATCGAGGCGTGCCGGTGGACCTCGTCGGGGACGCCGGGGCCGTGGCCGAGCCGGGCGAGGCTCATGGTGAGGTCGGAGCCGAAGGTGAGGCGGCGCATCTCCAGGTAGTCCACCGGGTCGGGGATGCGGTTCTGCGCCTGGTTGAGCATCTCCCAGAGCCAGGAGTCGAGCATCCGCTCGACCGCGGCGCGGAAGCGGCGGCGGGAGCCGTCGTCCATCGGCTCCGCGGTGCGGGTCCACAGGTCGGCGAGTCCGCGCTCCAGGCCGTCGAGCGGGTCGGCGGCGGGGCCGTCGTCCAGCGGCATGAGGGCGAGCAGCCGCTCGTTGCGCCGCCTGGCGCCGGCGAGGTCCCGGGCGGCGCCGTGCACGGCCGGGTAGAGGTCGTCCGCGTAGGTGCCCCAGGCGAGCCAGTCGGCGGCCAGGTCGAGCTGGTCGGGGGCGGCGTCCGGGGCGATGCCGGCGGCGCAGAGCGCGAAGTCGAAGTCGACCAGCTTCTCCTCCGTCCAGACGCCGGGGACGGGGTCGATCAGCCGCACCTGCCGGGCCCAGTCGACCAGCCGCTGCCGGGCTCCGTCCAGGTGCGGGTTGAGCCTGGTCGGGAAGGGCATCTCGAACTCGGGCAGCGGCGCGGGGGCGACCGGGCGGAACGGGGTGTGGCCGAAGCTGCGGGCGCGGGCCGGGTCGGTCAGGCCGCGCAGCGCCTTGAGCAGGTCGGCGGCCTCGGTGCCGACGCCGGTCGGGCCGGGCAGGTCGGGGACGCGCTCGGCCGCGGCGCCGCCGCCGTTCATGTAGCGGCTGGAGCGCAGGTGCCACTCGTGGCCGCCGGACTGCCAGTCCTGGAGGCCCTTGACGTACTTCATGACGTCGGCGGCCTCGCCCGCGTCGAGGCCGTGCTCGGCGAAGAGCAGCGGGAGTTCGGCGAAGACGGTGTTCTCGAACTGGTGCAGCCGGGAGGTGAGCAG
Source organism: Kitasatospora arboriphila (assembly GCF_039528095.1). Lineage (NCBI taxonomy): Bacteria > Bacillati > Actinomycetota > Actinomycetes > Kitasatosporales > Streptomycetaceae > Kitasatospora > Kitasatospora arboriphila. The sequence continues at coordinate 10,889 of NZ_BAAALD010000073.1, read as the reverse complement.
GTCGTTGACCCGCTCGGCGGCCTCCTGGGTGGGGCAGCCGAGGAAGGTCTCCAGCACCAGGACGCCGTTGGAGAGTTCGCCCTCGTCCTCGACCTCGCGCTGGTAGGAGAAGAGGTCGTTGCGGAGGTGGACGCCGTCGGAGAAGGCGTCGCGCAGCACCCGCATCGGCCGGGAGGCGGCGATCGCGGCGGGGACCTCGGCGCCGACGGCGTGTTCGACCAGGCCGGCCGACCAGGGTGCGCCGCCGACCTTGCGGCGCATCTCGATGTACTCGACCGGGTTGGAGATCCGGCCGGCGTTGATGTTGGAGAGCTCCCACATGGACTCCTGGAGCAGGTGCTCGGTGGACTCCCGGAAGCGCTCGCGCCAGTCGGTGGACATGCCGGGCACGGTGCGCAGCCACAGGTCGGCAAGGCCGGCCTCGACGGGGTTGGTGGGCTCGGGCGTGCCTTCGGCGAGGTCCATCGGCATGAAGGCGGGCAGCCGGTCGAGGTAGGCCTTGCCGCCCCTGCGGTCCTGGGTGCGCTTGAACAGCTCCAGGAAGTGGTCGTCGAAGAAGAAGACCCAGACGTACCAGTCGGTGACGAGGGCGAGTTCCTCGGCCGAGCAGTCGGGGTGGGTGTAGGCGCACAGCAGTGCGTAGTCGTGCGCGTCGAGGTCGTGCTCCTCCCAGACGCCCGAGCCTTCCAGCATCCCCATGCCGCGGGCCCACTGCTTGGTGTGGGCGCGGGCGTGGTCGAGGTGGGGGTTGAGCGTCGCCGGGTGCGGGACGTAGAAGTCCGGGAGCTCGAAGGGTTGTGGCACTGCCGGGTCGCCTTTCCTGGGCCGTCCGGCGGTCCGGTCGGGTGCGTCCGGGCCGGCGGTCATGATCGCGGCGGAGTCTGCCCGAGCGGCGGCGGCGACACACCGTCGGCGGAGCGGGTGCGGAGGCACGGACGCCCGGTGCGCGCCGGGCGTGGACCACTGCCCGCCCGGCGCGTACCGGACCGTGCACGCCCCTACGGCGGCCGGCGGGCCGGGGCGGCACCGGTCAGTGCGGGAAAACCCGAGGTGGGCGCTGTGCGGGCAGCTCGTCGCGGAACTCCTCGACGACCGAACTGATCTGCCGCATCAGAACGGTCCGTTCGATCCGGTCGAGGTAGAGGTGCCGGGCGGCGAGCGCCTCCACCGTGACGCCGAACCAGAGCGTCATCAACGGGTTGACGAACAGTTCACCGCCCTTCGTCCGCTCGGTGAAGCGGACGTCGCCGAACTCGCCGCGCAGCGCGGCCGCGACCGAGCCGTGCACGATGCTGGGGTGCTCCGGGCAGGAGGCCCGGGCGTGCTCGACGGCGTCCAGGTAGAGCGCGCCCTCGCGGCTCTCCCGCGGCAGCGAGAACGCACCCAGGTAGCCGCCCGCGCGGTCGAGCGCGGCGAGGTTCTCCAGCACCAGCGCGTGGTTGACCCCGTGGTACGCGTCGACGCCGAAGCCGAAGCAGGCGACCAGCCGGGTCGGGAGGTGGGCGAGGCCGGCGACGGCGGCCAGGCTGGCCATGTCCTCCTCGGGCGTGCCGAGCCCGGCCTCGTCGCCGCGCATCAGGATGTCCGTCCCGCCGTCCACCAGCAGCACCGCGTCGACGCCGAGGTGGTCGGTCAGCGCCCGGTAGGCCGTGCGCAGCGGCCGGACGCCCACCGAGGCGAACGCCCAGACGGTGTCCGGCATGCCGTGCAGCCGCAGCCAGCGGGCCAGGGTGCGCTCGGGGAAGTACCGCTCGGCGCTGCGGGTGTCGGGGCGGATCGCGGCGACGTCCGGCGCGAGCCAGACGTCGGTGTCCAGGCCGTACAGGTGGCTGAAGGAGAGGTTGGCCAGGTGGACCTCCTTGCCGGCGGCGCGCAGGGCGAGGGCGATCGGGAGTCCGGCGTAGACGTCGAAGCCGCCGCCGGCCCCGGCGACCAGGATCCGGTCGGCGGCCCTGAGGCGGGTGAGCAGCGGCGGCTCGAAGAGTGCGGGAGCGGTCATCCGGCGGACCTTACCGGTGCGTTCCCGGCCGGGGGTGCGAGTTTTGCCCCGCCCCTCCCCGGACGCTCCCGGGGTGCTTTCGCGGAGTGGAGGAGAGATACCCCCAGGGGTACCCTGAAACGGGAAGGGGCAGCGATGTTCTTCATCGACACCGTGGAACTCACCGGCCTCGGCAACCGCAGCTACCTGGCGGGCGGCGCGAGGGCCGGCGTGGTCGTCGATCCGCCGCGCGACGTCGACCGGCTGATCGCCGCGGCCGCCCGGCACGGGGTGCGGATCGCGCTGGTGGTCGAGACGCACGTGCACAACGACTACGTCAGCGGCGGTCTGGAGCTCGCCCGGCTCACCGGCGCCCGCTACCTGGTGCCCGCCGGCGCCCGGGTCTCCTTCGACCGGGTGCCGGTCGTGGACGGCGACGTGCACCCGGTGGACGCCGGACTCGCCCTGCGGGCCGTCGCGACCCCGGGGCACACCCCGCACCACACCGCCTACGTACTGGAGGAGGACGGCCGCCCGGCCGCCGCCTTCACCGGCGGATCACTGCTGATCGGCACCGTCGGCCGCCCCGACCTGGTGGAGCCGCGGCTCACCGAGCAGCTGGCCCGCGCCCAGCACGCCTCCGCGCACCGGCTGGCCGACGCCCTCCCCGACACCACCGCGGTGCTGCCCACCCACGGCTTCGGCAGCTTCTGCGCCGCCGGGCACGCGGCCGGCGCCCCCGCCGGGACGACCGTCGGCGCCGAGCGCACCTCCAACGACGCCCTGGTCAAGGACGTCGACACCTTCGTCGCCGACCTGCTGGCCGGCCTGGACGACGTCCCCGCCTACTACGCCCACATGGGCCCGGCCAACGCCGCCGGCCCGACGCCGGTCGACCTCACCCCGCCCCGGCGGGCGGACGCCGCCGAGCTCGCCGCCCGGCTGGCCGCCGGCGAGTGGGTGGTCGACCTGCGCAGCCGGGTCGCCTTCGCCGAGGGCCACCTGGCCGGCTCGTTCAACATCGAGGGCACCGGCAGCCTCGCCACCTACCTGGCGTGGCTGATCCCCTGGGGCAGGCCGGTCACCCTGCTCGCCTCAACCGCCGAGGAGATCGCCGCCGCCCAGCGCGAGCTGGTCCGGGTCGGGATCGACCGGCCCGCCGCCGCGGCCACCGGCGGCCCCGCCGACTGGACGGCCGACGGCGAGCGGCCGCGCTCCTTCCGCCGGGCCGACTTCGCGGGCCTCGCGGCGGTCCTCGCCGCGCCGTCGGCGAACGGCGGCCGGCCCGTCGTGCTGGACGTCCGCCGGGCCTCCGAGCGGGCCGGCGGCGCGGTCGCCGGGTCGCTGCACATCCCCGTGCACCTGCTGCCCGGCCGGATCGGCGAGGTGCCGCCCGGGCCGGTCTGGGTGCACTGCGCCGGCGGCATGCGGGCGGCCATCGCGGCCTCGCTGCTGGACGCCGCCGGGCGCGAGGTGGTGGCCGTCGACGACTCCTTCGACCGTGCCGTCCGGGCCGGACTCACCGCCGCCCCACGGCGGAGCACCGGCGACGCGGAGGCCTGACGGGCGGCGTCAGGGCAGCAGCACGGCCTCGATCCCGGCGACGACCACGGCGAGCCCGCGCTCGAAGCGCCGCTCGAAGTCCTCGAACAGGCCGGTGCCGGAGGCGGCGGCGAGCGGGTGCTCGGCCCCCATGGCGCGGGCCCGCTCCTCGAGGTCGTAGCCGGGGGCGCGTTCGCCCGGCAGCGGATGGACGGCCTGCTCCTCGATGACGAAGCCCACGGTGAAGGAGTAGGCGGTGAAGTAGGCCTCCACCGCGTCGTCGACCGTGAAGCCGCCGCGGACGAAGGCGCGCAGCTGCTCCTCGAAGCGGCCGGCGTGGCCGGTGTCGGTGAGGCGGGTGCCGCTGAAGACCTTGGCGCCGTCGCGGTGGCCGAGCAGGGCGCGGCGCAGGGTGCGGCAGGTGAGCAGCAGCCAGTCGCGCCAGTCGGCGTCGGGGCCGGGCGGTTCGGCGGCGGCCATCCGGCGCAGCATCTCGGTGGCCATCTCGTCGAGCAGGGCCTGCTTGTTGGCGAAGTGCCAGTACAGGGCGGGTGCCTTGACGTCGAGTTCGGTGGCGATCCGGCGCAGGGTGAGGCCCTCCAGGCCGGTCTCGTCGAGCAGGCGCAGCGCGGTGTCGACCACGCGTGCGCGTTCCAGTTTGGCCGCCACGTCCTCCACCTCCGCCGCCGGGCCCGTCCGGCCCGCACTGTGCCGCATCCGCACCCCCTTGACAATTTAACAGCGTTAAGTGGATCCTCGGCGCATCGCCACTTAACAGCGTTAAGGAGACCGGCATGCACACCGAAGTCCTGATCGTCGGCGCCGGCCCGACCGGCCTCGTCCTCGCCTGCGACCTGGCCCGCCGGGGCGTCCGGTTCCGGCTGCTGGAGCAGGCCCCCGGCCTCTTCCCCGGCTCGCGCGGCAAGGGCCTGCAGCCCCGCACCCAGGAGGTCTTCGACGACCTCGGGGTGATCGGCGCCGTCCGCGCCTGCGGCTCGCCCTACCCGCCGATGCGGTCCTGGCAGGGCACCGAGCCCGGTCCCGAGTGGGACCTGATGGAGCGCCGGCCCGCCGAGGACGGCGTGCCCTACCCGGAGGCGTGGATGCTGCCCCAGTGGCGCACCCAGGAGATCCTCCACGCCCGGCTGCTGGAGCTCGGCGGCTCGGTCGAGTTCGGCACCGGCGTGCTCGCCGTGCGGCAGGACGCGGACGGCGTCGAGGTCGACACCACCGCCGGCACCGCCACCGCCGCCTACCTGGTGGCCGCGGACGGCGGCCGCAGCACGGTGCGCCGCGCCGTCGGCATCCCGATGGCCGGCGAGACGGTCGACCCCAAGGCGGCCCTGATCGCCGACGTCCGGATCGAGGGGCTGTCCCGCGACCACTGGCACGTCTGGCGGGACGCCCCCGGCGGGGCCGCGCTGCTCTGCCCGCTGCCGGGCGGCACCGCCCGGGACTTCCAGCTGTTCGCGCAGTACGAGGAGGGCGAGCCGGACACCTCCGCCGAGGGCGTGCGGCGGACGGTCGCCGAGCGCACCGCGCTGCCGGCCTCGGCGGTCCTGGAGGTGCGCTGGGCCTCCGGCTTCCGGCCGCGCGCGGCGCTCGCCGACCGCTTCCGCAGCGGCCGGGTGTTCCTGGCCGGGGACGCGGCGCACGTGCACTCCCCGGCCGGCGGCCAGGGGCTGAACACCAGCGTCCAGGACGCCTACAACCTGGGCTGGAAGCTCGGCCGGGTGCTGCGCGACGGCGCCCCCGCCGGGCTGCTGGACAGCTACGAGTCGGAGCGGCTGCCGGTGGCGGCCGACGTGCTGGAGATGAGCACCTCGCTGCACCGGGCCGGCGCGATCGGCCCCTCCGCCAAGCGCGGCCGGCACACCGAGCAGCTCGGCGTCGGCTACCGCGGCGGCCCGCTCAGCGAGGAGCGCCGCAGCGGTCTCGGCGAGGACGACCTGCAGGCCGGCGACCGGGCCCCGGACGCGGCGTGCACCGGCGCCGACGGCACCGGGCAGCGGCTGTTCGACGTGCTGCGCGGCCCGCACGCGACGCTGGTCGTCGCGGGTACGGCGCTGCCCGTCCCCGCCGGGCTGCCCGCGGACGTCCGCACGGCGCGGGTCGCCGAGGGCTGGGGCGAGGGCTACCTGCTCGTCCGGCCGGACGGCTACATCGGGCTCGCCACCGCGGACGAGGCCGACCTGGGCCCGTACCTGGCGGCGCTGGGCGCCGCCTGACCGGACGTCAGCAGCCCCGGCCCCAGAGCTGCTCGGAGCAGCGGGCGTAGGTGGCCCGCCAGTGCGGCCAGTGCCGGGCGGTGGCGTCGTCGCAGTCGGCGAGCAGCCGGTCGATCTGGCCCTCGTCGACACCGTCCAGCAGCCAGACCAGGGCGTCCGAGGAGGCCGGGCCGTCGGCGGCGCGCAGCAGGTCGAGGAGCTCGGGCAGGGTGCCGATCCGCGAGCCGGCGGGGAAGATCCCGGCCATCCGCGGCAGCAGCTGGCGCTCCTCGATCCGCAGGTGGGTCTCCAGCCGGGCGGCGAGCTCCTCGACCGCGTAGGCGACCGGCCAGGCGCTGGCCGGGTCCCGGGTGGCGATCCGGACCAGGGTGGTGACCCGGGTGAAGGAGTGGTCGAGGTTGTGGTGGTCGGCCTCCAGCCAGTTGAGCAGCAGGCGCAGCTCCGGCGCGAAGCGGCGCAGCAGCGGCCAGAGCCGGGTGTCCTGCTGCTCGTGGTGGCAGGTGAGCATGGCGGTCATGAAGTCCCAGTGCCGCTGCAGGGCCTGGGCGGCGGCCTCGTCACCGGGCTGCAGCAGGCGCAGGGCGTTGGGCAGCCGGGTGAGGTCGCGGCGCAGCGCCGCGTGCACCAGGCGCAGGCCGGCGAACGGGATGGGCTCGACGTCCGGCATCCGACGCTCCGCGTGCGGCTGGGCGGGGACCTGTGGCGAGTCGACGGGGAGCAGGTGACAGGACATGGCGCTCTCTTCGCGGCTGACTGGGGCTGGAACGGCTCCGGCACCGCGAGTGGTGCTCGGCCTGGGGCTCCAGCGTGCGGAAAGCCCATCAGAGTCGAATCAATGACCGATTGACGCGCAGGTCAGCGGGGTGATCGGGACGTTCGAACGATCCGGTCGATCGCCGCGGGCCCGGGCGCCGGGGTGCCCCGGCGCCCGGGCGGGCGCACTGCGGCTGGAACGGCGCGGGCCGGCGGGCTGCACCCGCCGCCGGAATGGAGTATCCCGCTCCGCGACGGCCGGCGGGGGCGGACTCGCCGAATTCGTCTACCCCGCCGTCGCGCCCGCCGGCCCCCGACGGTGCGTCAGTCCGCCTCCGGTCCGGCCAGGTTCTTGCTCAGCCACTGCAGGGTGTCGGGGATCATCTTCTTGAAGTCGGAGGTGAGGTGCTTGCCGCCGGGCTGCTCGTAGTACTCGACGGTCAGCGGCGGTGCCGCCTTCTTGACCCAGGCCTTGACCAGCCCGGTCTCGTACGCGTTGGAGCCGCCGGCGGTGGCGAGCATCCGCACGTCCGCCTTGCCCAGGGCGACCAGCTGGCCGGGGCTGTTGGCCAGGCGCTCCTGCTCGTGGCCGTGCCAGAGCGGCGAGTCGGGGTTGAAGTAGCCGTCGATCGGGACGGCCGCCTTGAACGTCTCCGGGTGCTGCAGGGCGAGCTTGGCACTGCAGAACGCGCCGGTGGAGGCACCCATCAGGCCCCAGCCGTCGCGGCCCTTCACGGTGCGGAAGTTCGCGCGGACGAAGTCCGGGATGTCCTCGGCCATCCAGGTGCCGATCTTCGGCTGGCCCGGGATGTCGGAGCACTCCAGCGCCTTGGACTCGCTGGAGTTCAGGTTCTGCACCGGCATGATCAGGATGAACGGGTGGGCCTTGCCCGCCTTGGAGAGCTCGGCGTCGATCTTCTGGATCGGCAGCTGGTTGTCCGTCCAGGTGTTGTAGCCGGCGCTCTGCCCGCCCGCGTACAGGGTGAGCACCGGGAACCCGTGCTTGGCGTACGCGGGGTCGTTGTACTGCGGCGGCAGCCAGACCCAGACCTTGCCGCTGACCCCGGACTTCGGGCCGTTCAGCGTGGTCATCATGATCGGCCCGGCCTCGGTGTCGCGGACCTTCTTCAGGTCGGCGGCCGGCCCGGTCGGCATCAGCACCTTCGAGGGCTTCGGCGGCGGCGTGGGGCTCGCGGACGCACTGGACGCGGCCGGCTTCGCCCCGTCCTGCGAGTTCGACGGCCCGCCGGAGCTCCCGCAGCCGGTCAGCGCGGCGGCCAGGGCGGCCGCGGCGGTGCCCGCGAGGAGGGTACGGGTACGGACGGCCCGGCGGCGGGCACGGGAGGGCTGCGGCTGCACGTTCGATCTCTCCGACGGTGGGACGCCCCGGGACGGCCGGACGGCCGCTGCCCCGGGCGGGGCCTGTCCGGGGCGCGGCGCAGCGGCCCCGAACACCCCGGAACGGCACGGTTGCCCGAAGGGCGAACGTCCGTGCCGTTCGTGATCCTATGACGCCGGCCCGCGCGGACCCGGTTGCGACAGGGCGGGCAACCGGCCGACCGGCGGGGATCCGCCCCCGCCGGTCGGCGGGGTACGGGAGGTTGCACCAGCCGCGCACCGCCCGGACGGCCGGCGTGTTGGCGGCTCCGACGAGTGACACCGGGCGGCTCTCGGCGCGATCATCGACGGACGCCGGGAGTGCCGCGCGGCCCGGCCCGCCGGACGCCCTGGGCCACCGCCGGACCGCCGCCGGACTTCCGCCGAAACCGCCGCCGAACCGAGGGAGCACCCGCCGTGCCGCAGCAGATCGCCGTCGTGACCGGGGCGGGCAGCGGGATCGGCCGGGCGGTGGCCCTCGAACTGGCCGCCGCCGGCTGGGTGCCGGTGCTCGCCGGCCGCCGGGCCGGGCCTCTGCACGAGACGGCCGCACTGGCCGGCGGCGGCGCGGTCGCCGTGCCCGCCGACGTCACCGACCCCGCCTCGGTGGACGCACTGTTCGCCGAGGCCGCCGAGCGCTTCGGCCGGATCGACCTGCTGTTCAACAACGCCGGCGCCTTCGGCGCACCCACCCCGGTCGAGGACCTCGCGGTGGCGGACTGGCGGGCAGTGGTGGACCTCAACCTGACCGGCGCCTTCCTCTGCGCGCAGGCCGCCTTCCGGCAGATGAAGGCGCAGCACCCGCAGGGCGGCCGGATCATCAACAACGGCTCGATCTCCGCCCACGTGCCGCGGCCGCACTCGATCGCCTACACCGCGACCAAGCACGCCGTCACCGGCCTCACCAAGTCGCTGTCGCTGGACGGCCGGCCGTACCGGATCGCCTGCGGCCAGATCGACATCGGCAACGCCGCCACCGACATGACCGCGGCGATGGCCGCCGGGGTGCGGCAGGCGGACGGGCGGATCGCCCCCGAGCCGGTCATGGACGCGGCCGACGTCGCCCGCACCGTCCGGCACATGGCGGAGCTGCCGCTGGAGGCGAACGTGCAGTTCGCCACCGTGATGGCCACCGCGATGCCGTACATCGGGCGCGGCTAGAGGCCCGGCCTTTCGGGGCTTCCGGGGGACTTCCGGGTGCGGCAGGGATCATGCCGACAGAGACATGACATGAGAGCGCTCTCGACCAGAGAGTGGCGCCCGGCGGGGAAACTGTCAACCCGTCACGTCGATCCACGAAGGAAGAATCCGACTTCTCGGCTGATACTTCTTCAGTTATTGACACCAATCCCGGGGCGCCGGTACCACTTTCGAGAGCGCTCTCATCCAGTCATGGCAAGGCATCGCAAGGTCCCCTCCGTCCCCACCCCACGAGAGGCACCCCCATGCGGCTCAGACCACGCGTTCGGCACCTGTTCACCGCGGCCGGACTCCTCGGCCTGCTGGCCACCGGCCTGGCGGGCACGATGAATGCCGAGGCGAGCGTGCCCCCGGCCCCCTCCGGCTGGACCCAGGTGTTCGCCGACGACTTCAACGGGCCGGCCGGCTCCGGCGTCAACACCGCCGACTGGCGCTACACCACCGGCACGTCCTACCCCGGCGGCCCGGCCGGCTTCGGCACCGGCGAGATCGAGACGATGACCTCCAGCACCGCCAACGTCGCCCTCGACGGCAGCGGCAACCTGAAGATCACCCCGGTCCGGGACGGCGCGGGCAACTGGACCTCCGGCCGGATCGAGACCAACCGGTCCGACTTCCAGCCGCCGGCCGGCGGCAAGCTGCGGATCGAGTCCCGGCTGCAGATGCCGAACGTCACCGGCGCCGCGGCCAAGGGCTACTGGCCGGCCTTCTGGGCGCTCGGCGAGCCGTTCCGCGGCAACTGGTGGAACTGGCCGGGCATCGGCGAGATCGACATCATGGAGAACGTCCAGGGCCTCAACAACGTGTGGGCCACCCTGCACTGCGGCACCAGCCCGGGCGGCCCGTGCAACGAGACCACCGGCATCGGCGGCCAGCGCGCCTGCACGCCCGCCTGCCAGAGCGGCTTCCACACCTACGCGGTGGAGTGGGACCGCTCCACCAGCCCGCAGCAACTGCGCTGGTACCTGGACGGCGTGCAGTTCCACACCGTCAACTCCGACCAGGTGGACGCGACGACCTGGAACAACGCCACCGACCACGGCTTCTTCGTCATCCTCAACGTGGCCATGGGCGGTGGGTTCCCCGGCGCCTTCGGCGGCGGACCGGACGGCGGCACCGTCTCCGGCGTGCCGATGGTGGTCGACTACGTGAGCGTCTGGCAGTCCGGCGGCGGCAGCACGCCCACCCCGACCCCGACGCCCACCCCCACCACGCCGCCCGGCAACCGGGACGCCTACGGCCCGATCCAGGCCGAGTCCTTCAACGCCCAGTCCGGCACCGCCACCGAGACCTGCAGCGAGGGCGGTCAGGACATCGGCTGGCTGGCCAACGGCGACTGGGCCCAGTACAAGGGCGTCAACTTCGGCTCCACCCCGGCCCGCCAGTTCCTCGCCCGGGTCGCCTCCGGCGCCGGCGGCGGGGTCAGCGGCCTGGTGGAGGTCCGCCTCGACAGCCGCAGCAACGCACCGATCGGCTCCTTCGCGGTCGGCGACACCGGCGGCTGGCAGAACTGGCGCACCGTCCCCGCCAACATCTCCGCGGTGACGGGCACCCACGACGTCTACCTCACGTTCACCAGCGGCCAACCGGCCGACTTCGTCAACGTGAACTGGTTCGACTTCGGCCACTGACCCCGCAGCCCCACGGCCGCGCTCCGGCCCGCCGGGGCCCGCCCCCCCGCCGACAGCCGCAACGACGTCGACGCCGCCCGCGCCGCCGTCCCACTGCCCGCACCCGCCGTCCCCGCCCGGCCCCTGCCGGCCGGCGTCCACCCCGCCGTGCCCGGCCTCACCCCCTTTCTCACGCCCGCC
>NZ_BAAALD010000072.1:0-38486 GCF_039528095.1 Kitasatospora arboriphila | reverse complement strand
CCTGCCGCCCGCACTCCCGCGCCTGCCCCGGCCCGCCCCCCCCCGGCCCGCCCCCCCCCCCCCCCCCCCCCCCCCCCCCCCCCCCCCCCCCCCCCCCGCGGGGTGGCGGGCGGTGCGGTGTCCGGCCGAGGTGCCGCACCCGGCCGAGGTGCCGCACCCGGCACCCGGACGTCTCCCGCCGCCCGCCTCCGCCCATCCCGCCCCGAAGGGACCACCGTGAGCAAGACCAACCCCGCCCTGCCCGGGGCGGACACCAGCACCGTCGCCCCCGCCGCAGGCGGCCCCCTGACGGTGCGCCTGGCCCGCGGCGCCTACCGCAGGGCCTGGCGCCACCGCCGCCACCTCGCCCCGCTCTACAGCGCGGCGGCACTCGCCGCCTACGGCCAGGCGATCGTCCTGGCACCCCACGGCGGCGTCGGCGCCCTCGCCGCCGACCTGGCACTGCCCGCCGGCGTCGCCGGCCTGCGGGCCTGGCGCAAGAAGAAGCCCTACACCAACCGCGTCGCGCGCTTCCTGCACACCCACCGCACGCTGCCGACCCCGCCCGACCGGCCGATGCGCCGCGGTGAACTGCTGCGCGCCTCGGCCGCCACGGTGGCGGCCGGGGCCCTGGTCACCGCGATGCCGCTGATGGGCACCGGGCCGTTCGAGGCGCCGATCGCCGGGTGGCTGTGGTTCGCCTGGCTGCCCGCCACCGCCGTCCCGTGGTGGTGGCGCCGACGCATCCGCGCCGACCACGGGCCGGCGGAGGCGGACGTGACGCTCCAGGCCGCCCGCTGGGCCGCGAAGGTCGCCTCCAGCCGGGGCGCGCTGCCCGGCTCCGTCCTCGCAGGCGTCCGCGAACTCGAGGTCGAGGGCGCGTGGGCGGCCGACATCATCCTCGACGCGGAACGGCACACCACGACCGACGCCCGCATGATGACGGGCCGCATCGCCGGCGCCCTGGGCGTACCGGTCGCCTCCGTCGCGGTCGACGCCCCGGCCGACGGCACCAACGACAAGGCCACCCTCCTCGTCTACGAGACCAACCCGCTGATCGAGGTCCCGCACTGCCCCGTCGAGACCGCACTCGACACCACCACCGGCATCGCCGTGCTGGGCCCGCACATCGACGGCAGCCCCGCCCTCTACCAGATGTGGAGGCCCGGCTGGGGCGCGGTCCACGACCACATCTCCGGCGCCACCGGCTCCGGCAAGTCCGGCGTCGTCACCAGCCTCTTCGCCATCGAACGCTGGGCCGACGGCCTGATCTGCTCCTGGGGCGGCGACCCCCAGTTCGGCAAGTCCTTCGGCTACTGGTGCGACTACCTCGACTACTTCGCCCCCGGCGTCGACGAGTGCTACGCCATGCTGATGGCCGCCGACGCCGAACTCGACCGCCGCTCCAAGGCGAGCGCGTTCTCCACCTGGACCGACGCCGACGGCGACCTCATGTACGGCGAAACCGACTTCGTCCCCACCCCCGAGGAGCCTCTGCTCGTCATCACCATCGACGAGTGGCAGGACGTCTGGGGCGCCTACCCCGAAGCCATCGACATCGCCGTGCGCATCGCCATCCTCGGACGCAAGTGCGGCATCAAGCTCCGCCTGATCACCCACCTGCCCACCCTCGACTCCGTCGGCTCCCCCAAGCTCCGCCAGCCACTCACCAGCGGCAACATCATCGCGCTGCGCACCACCGAGCGCTCCGCCGGGCACGTGATCAACCTGCCCGCCGACCCGAACGACCTGCCGACCACCTGGCCGGGCATGCCCGGCTCCACCACCACCGGCATCGGGTTCATCAAGTCCGTGGAGGCCCGCGCGGCGGTCTTCCGCGGCTGGCGCCCGGAGAAGAAGGAAGTCGCCACCCGCTGGGCGAAGGGCGGCCGGCCCGGCACCCTCGGCGAGGCCTCCCGCGCGGTGTGCGGGAGCGCCTACACCGAGTGGCGCGAGCGCCTGGCGGCCCGCCGCCGCGGCGAGCAGCCCGCCGTCCCCGGCGTCGACATCCCGTTCGACGGCGCGAGCGAGAACGCCGACACCGCGCAGCCCGCCGGCGCCGCGTCCAGGGCCGGCATGGTCAAGCCTGCCGACCGCATCCCCGCCCAGACCACCTCGGCCTCCGCCGCCGAGTTCGCGGGCCTCGTCTCCGCCAACAACGCCCCCGCGCGCGGCGAGAAGAAGCGGGCGATCCTCGCCTACCTCGACGAGCGCGGCGAATGCACCAGCGGCGTCATCGCCGCCCACCTCGGCATCTCCCCCTCCACGGTCTCCCAGACCCTGCGCAAGGCCGCCGAGAAGGGCGAGGCCCTCGACCTCGGCCACGGCAAGTGGGGCTCCGCCCGGATCGCCGCCGCCTCCTGACCGCCCTCGACCCACCCCGGCCGTGCCCGCCCCGCCACCGCAAGGCGGGCACGGCCGCACCCGCGCATGCCGTGAGAAAGAAGGCAACCATGACCGCCACCCACCACCTGATCGTCGGCCGCCCCGGCTCCGGCAAGACCCGCACCCTCCAGCAGCTCATCGCCGCCGAGAAGCTCGCCGCCAACGGCGCCGTCACCGTCTGGGGCATCCAGGGCACCGCCTCCGGCAGCCTGGCCGGCGCGGACCGCACCGTCGGCGCCGACCAGGCGGCCGAACTGCTCACCGAGGCCCTCGCCGTCGTCGCCGAGCGCACCGCCCGCCGCCGCGAGTACGAGCCCACCACGGCCGAGCCGCGCATCAAGCTCGTCATCGACGACGCCGAGCCCGTCCTGCGCGACACCAAGGCGGCCGAACTGCTGCACCGCCTGGTGGTCACCGGTCGCACCGCCGCCGTCGAGACCATCGTCGCCGCGTCCGACATGACCGCCGCCACCTGGCCCGCCGACCTGCGCCGCCACTATACCGCCGGACAGGTCACCATCTGCGACCCCCGCCCCCGCACCGAAGCCTGACCAGGCCTCACACGACCCGCTCCCGGCCTCTCCGAGGGCTGCCGGACCCACCCCGTCACGAGGGGCCGGGGGCCCGGCGGCCCCAGAAGGCGCCCGGCGCCCCCGCACATCCCGCCCCTGCGCACCCCGAGGAGACTGCCGTGAGCAGCGTCTACGAGACTCCCGCCGTCCCCGCCTCCGACACGGCGGTCGACCTCAACGCCTACCTGCTCGAGCCCGGCTACGTCGTCGCCCCGCTCGACGGCCGCGTCGTCGCCGTCCCGCTCCAGCCCGCCCCCACGACACCGGCCCTGATCCCCGCCCTGGTCGACGGCAAGGTCATCGCCGTCCCCGTCCACAACCCCCTCGCCACCGCCCAGACCGCCGCCGAGCAGGCGCAGCCCACCCCTGCCCTGTCCTTCGCCGCAGTGCCGCAGTCGGCCGCAGACCCGGGCCTGCCGCGGGCTGTGCGCGACTGCGTCCTCTACGGCTCGCTCGCTGCGCTTGCTGCTGGCGGCGCGGTGTGGATGCTCGGCGCGGCCGTGGGCGAGGTCGCCCCGCACGCCGACCAGCTCGGCCACGTCCTCAAGTGGGCGGCGATCGCGGTCGCCGCCGTGGTGGTCGGCGTTGCGTGCCTGCTTGGCAAGCTCCGCTCCCTCACCAGTTCGACGACCGGCGCCGGGGCGGGCGCGACGGCCAGCGGCGACGGCGCGTCCGCGAGCGGCACTGTCCTGGCCCTGGTCCATCGCACCCACCAGACCACCATCGGCCGCCAGTCCGCCGGGTGGCGCGGCTCCATCACCAACAACAACGGATGACACCCACCAGGAGAACCCGCCGATGCACCCCGCCGTGCAGAAGCTCCTGGCCGCCGACGCCGACGCCGAGCAGGCCCACCATGGGGCCGGCACCGAGCACACCTGATCCGGCCCACCGGCCTCGCCCCCGGCCGCACCCGCCCACCCCGCCGCACCCCGGCCGGGTGGGCGGGCCTGTGTCCGGGGCCGGGACCGGCCGACCGGCCCGCACCCCGACCCACCGGAAACGGAGAGCACCAGTGCGCGCGATCGACCTCGACCCCGACGGCCGCCACCACGGCGGCCTGCCCACCTACCCCTGGCGCTGGGCCCCGCCCGGCGACCTGGCCACCCGCCGCCAACTGCGCGCCGAAGGCCTCCGGCCGGCGGGCCAAGCACCGGCCGCCCAGGTGGTCTGCCGCCGCGGCAAGCGCATCGCCTACCTGTACCGCCGCTCCCTGGCCCGGCCCGTCCGGCTGATGACCCCCGCCCGGGCCGCCGCCCTGGAACGAGCGATGGCCGCCCGCCAGACCTGCCCCGTCTGTCGAACGCAGGCGAGTACGTGCCTGCCCCTGCGCTCGCTCGGCTCCTG
This sequence comes from Kitasatospora arboriphila, assembly GCF_039528095.1. NCBI lineage: Bacteria > Bacillati > Actinomycetota > Actinomycetes > Kitasatosporales > Streptomycetaceae > Kitasatospora > Kitasatospora arboriphila. The sequence continues at coordinate 34,203 of NZ_BAAALD010000072.1, read as the reverse complement.
CCTGCCGTGCGCGGAACTGTCCGACGCCGAGCGCGAGCAACTCGCCACCCTGGCCACCCTCTGACCCGCCCGCAGTCGGCCGCCGTCCTATCCGGGCGGCGGCCGACGCCGTCCCTACCCCGCCCGTACCGCCGATCTGTCGAGGAGACAGCCACCGTGTCCCAGCACCACACCGCCCCGACCGCCGACACCGACAACCCCGACGGCTTCGACAGCCCCGACCGGATCTGGCACACCCCCCCGCCACACCCCGCGATGGATGCTCCGCGACGCCTACGGCACGCCGAGCACGGCGACGACCGTCGCCCTGGCCGTCTTCGCCCTGCTCATGCTGATCGTGCTCGTGTGCGCGGTCGGCCCCTACGTCCTCCACGCCGCCCAGTGGATCGCCCAGCCCGAGCATTCCACCGTCCCGGCCGGACGCCTGTGGCGCACGATCAGCACCCCGATCCACCACTACCTCCAAGCCCACTGCGCCGGACTCCCGGCCGGACCCCGCACCCTCTACACCGCCTGGGCCATCGCCGGCGTCCTCATCCTGATCCGGGCGCTGCGCCAGGGCGCCACCGTCGGCATCCAGCTCGGCGCCGCCGTGTTCGGCACGCTCACCGTTGCCATGGTCTGGTCCGGCACCGAAGGCCCCGGCAAGCCGGTCGCCGCCGGCCTGGCCGCGCTCGCCTGGGGCGTGCTCGCCGCCCTCGCCCTGACCGGCTCCTGGATCACCACCACCGTCATCAACCAGCCCACCGCGGCCCCGGCCGCACCCGGTGCCACGGTCCCGGCGCCGATCGTGCCGGTGACCATCGAGGTCCCCGAGCCGCGCATCGAAGCCGTCGTCGTCGACGTCCAGCAGCTCCAGGTCGACATCAACGGCCGCCGCCTCACCTGCAACGACGGCCAGCACGACTGACACCGGCCCACCCCCGGGGCCGCCCGCAGCACGCGGGCGGCCCCGACCCACCCCGCACAGCCGAACGGAAGGCCAGCCGCATGACCTGGTCCATATCCCGCGATGCCCGCCTCGCCGAACTCCGCCAGCTCCTCCACGAGCGCTCCGCCACCCTCGCCAACCTCACCCCGGGCACCACCTCACACGCCGGCCTCCAGGCCGAATGCGACGCCATCTACGCCGAGATCAAGCAGCTCGAAGGCTCCACCGGCTGCTCCCCCGCCGTGCTGATCGCCGTCGCCATCCTCGCCGTCCTCGTCCTGATCACCGCCCGCTGAATCCCCGTCCCGGGCCCCGATGCTGCCCACCGGCCCGCGCCCCACCACCCCGCCTACCGGCCGGGCTGATGGGGGGGCTCCGGTGAGCGGCACGGCCGCCCGGCTGGACACCCGACACCACCGACACGGAGACCCTGTTGAACCCCGACCACCCCGGCCTGCCCGACACGGCCATGGCTGTCGCCAAGCACCTCGCCGACTTCGCACCGGACCCGTACGACGGCCTGCTGCGCCGCGACGACGCCTACACCGTGCTCCTCACCGCCCTGGACGAACTGGAGCGGACCGGTCAGCGGTGCACCACCATCGGCGCCCTCCATCCCTGGCTCCGGGCGATCCCCGGCGGCGAGGCCCTTGGCAGCCACGACCGGCTGATGACCCTGCTGGAACAGGCCGCCGACCACGGCCACATTCGCCTGGACGCCGGCCAGGTCCACATCAGCGACGCCCCGACCGGCGGCGGCACCGGCCACATCTGGATGCGCCAGCTCACCCACGGCGGCGCCACCATCGAGCTGATCGGCGCGACCCCCTGGCCCACCGAAGCCGTCCTGCCCGACCCGAACCAGGCGTGGTGGCAGTGCACCGGATGCCGCCAGCGCCGCCCCCAGACCGAGGCCATGGCCCTCTACGCGGTCCGCCAGCAGGTCACCGACCACGCCGCAGCCTGCCGCTACCTGCCACCCCTGCCCACCGCCAACTGACCGAACCCGCCCCGGGACAGCACCGCTGCGCACCCGCCGCGCCGCCTGCGCAGCTGCGCACCGGCGGGTGCGCAGGTCCCTCAGCTGTGCGCGCCGCCGGTGCGCACCCGTCGCCATGTCGGCCCGCGCAGCTGCGCACTGCCCGGTGAGTACCTGGGCCTGATGCTGCACACCTGCGCACCCCGGCCAGGCCTGCTGGCGTCCGGGTGCGCAGCAGCCGCCAGCTACCTGGCAACGACCAGAGGCCGTCACCCTGCCAAGCGCGGAGTGGCGGCCTCTTTTGCTTTCTCAGAGCCCAGCAGCCTGGCGTCGGCCAAGGCACGTCTTCGCCGCACGTCGGACAATGGTCTTCCCCGTGCCGGAGAGGTCGTGATCGCCATGGCAACGCTGCCGACCCGCTGGAAGCTGACCTTCCCCGGCCCGGCCGGCTCCCACTGGAAGAAAGAAACCGTCGCCGTGGAGCAGCAGGCCGGATCCGGCCCGCACGGCTACCCGCTCTACGCGGACACCGATCGGACCGTCCGGGTCGAGATCGAGGACGGCGGCCTGGTCCACGTCCTCGACTGCGTGGGCCGTCCCCTGCCGGACACACCCCTCCACGCCCACCCCCTCGACTGACCCCTCCAGCACCGGCCGGGGAGGGCCGCCACTGCGCAGGCCCGCGCGCACATCCGTCGACCAGGTGCGCATCTGCGCACCCGCCCTAGGCCAATGTGCGCAGCGCCGCCGACACGAGGGGTGGGCGTTAACGGCGTTAACGCTTGACCCTTCACGCACCTGACCCGTCTCAACGAACTTTTGATGAGCTGCCCCGACTTTCGTAGAGTCCGCGATCGTGTGATCAAGCGGTCTGTGGGACTTGCTCCGGTCTGGCCCAGTACGCCTGTTCATACTCGTCGGGTGGCAGGTAGCCGAGGGCGGAGTGGAGCCGTTCACCGTTGTACCACGCGACCCACTGGAAGACGCCCCGCTCGACCTCGTCGAAGTCCCGCCACGGACCCTGATGCTCGATCAGTTCGGCCTTGAACGTGCCGTTCAGGGCCTCGGCCATCGCATTGTCGTACGAGTCGGCGACGGAACCCACGGACGCCGAGGCGCCGACCTCGGCCAATCGCTCTGTGTAGCGAATGGACACGTATTGCGACCCGCGGTCGCTGTGATGAATGAGGTCGGCGCCCTTCTTGATCTTCTGCCGCCACAGCGCCATCTCCAGCGCGTCCAGCGGCAGGTCGGTGCGCATGTGGGTGGCGGCCTGCCAGCCCACGATCCGGCGCGAGTACGCGTCCAGGACGAACGCCACGTAGACCCAGCCCGACCAGGTCCGGACGTAGGTCAGGTCGGCCAGCCACAGCTGGTTCGGCCGCTCGGCGGTGAACCGCCGGTTGACCAAGTCCGGCGGACGCGGCGCGGCTGGCTCGGGGACCGTGGTGCGGCGCCGCTGCCCGCGGATGACGCCCTCGATCCCGAGTTCCCGCATCAGCCGCTCGACCGTGCAGCGGGCCACCGCGTGGCCGGCGCGGACCAGCGCGCGGGTGACCCGGCGGGCGCCGTAGGTGCGGCCGGAGTCCTCCCACGCGGCTTTGACCAGCGGGATCAGCTCCTCGTCACGCAGACGGCGGGCGGACTTCAGTCGGGTCTTGCGCGCGAAGTACGTCGAGGGCGACAGCTCCAGCACCCGGCAGACGGGATCGACCCCGAAGCCCTCTCGCAGGTGGTCGATCACCTGCTCGGCCTCGTCCGGGGACGGTCGATCTCCTGGGCAAAAAACACGCTGGCGGCCTTGAGGATCTCGTTGGCCCGCCTCAACTCGGCATTCTCTTTCCGGAGTTGCTTCAGTTCGTCAAGCTCGGAGCTGCTCAGGCGGTCGTCGCGCTCGCCGGCGTCAGCCTCGGCCTGGCGGACCCATGACCGCAGGGCCTCCTTGTGGATGCCGAGGTCGCGGGCGACATGAGCCACCGGGCGGCCGGTGGAGCGGACCTCGCGGACGGCGCGCTCGCAAAGTTCATCGGGGTACTTACGTGGTGCTGGCACTGCAGGTGGTTCTCCTTACGCCTGGATCGTAACCCAGGCTTCAAGGACTCCACGAAGATCAGTGCAGCTCAAGTCGCCGAGCACAGCAGTTGCTGGGCGAAAGCGGGCCCACCCCCGGCCGAGGGGAGACAGGCCGCCACCACCCGCGAGCGCTGGCAGCAGGTCCACGCCCTGCGCGAGCGCGGCGTCGGACTGCTGGAGTGCGCACGGCGCCTGAACCTGGCTCTCAACACCGTCAAGCGCTACGACCGCGTCGCCGAGCCGGAGCGCCTCATCCGCGCCCCCAAGTACCGGCCCACCCTCGTAGATCCGTACCGCGATCACCTGCGCCGGCGCCGGCTGGAGAATCCGGCCGTCCCTGTCACTCATCTCCTCCAGGAGATCAGGGAACTGGGCTACTCCGGCAGCTCGAACCTGCTGGTCCGATACATCAACCAGGGCCGTGTCGAGGCCGACCGGCCCGCGCTCTCGCCCCGGCGCCTGGCCCGTTACCTCCTCACCCGCCCCGATCACGTCAAGAACCACCAGCGGGAACGTATCGAGGCCGCCCGAGCCGTCTGCCACGAGATGACCGCTCTGGCCGACCTCATCCACGGCTTCGCTGCGCTACTGGATCCCGCCGACGGCCATGCCGCCCTGCTGAGCACCTGGATCACCTCGGCCCAAGCCGAGGACCTGCCCCATCTGCATGCCTTCACCCGGGGCCTCGAGAAGGACCGCGCCGCAGTCGACGCCGCCCTCACCCTGCCGCACCACAACGGCGGCACCGAAGGAGTCAACAACAAGACCAAGCTGATCAAGCGCCAGATGTACGGCCGCGCGAGCTTTCCCCTCCTCCGCCACCGCATCCTCCTGGGCTGACCACACCCTCCGTCACCACCGACTACGGAACAGACCCGCTGGCTGTACAGACCCGACCCCCCAGCAGCAGGGCCACCTCGCGATCCCGGCGACCGCGAAGCTGGACGACTACGCGGTGGGCGCGTGGATGCGCCGCCAGCGCAAGGCCGACAACCTCACCACCGACCAGGTCGCGAAGCTCGACGGCCTGGACGAGCTGTGGCGCCTGGAGCCGGACTGGAACCGCTCCTACCGCCGCCTGCTCGCCTACCTCGCCGCCGGCGGAACCCTCCACGGCCCGGCGAATCGCACCGGCGGCGAGGCGGACCCGACCTTCCGGCCCGGCACCTGGCTGCGCAAGCAGGCAAAGGCCCGCACCGAGGGCAAGCTGACCGAGCAGCAGACCGCGCTCCTGGACGCGCTCACCCGGCACGCCGAGACCGTCGCCGGCTGACCCACCCCGCGCGCCCGCCATCTCGGCCTGCCAGGCCGGAACGGCCGCGACCTAAAGGAGACGACGAGTGACCACCACCCGGCAGCCCACGGTGTCCTGGCACGCACAGTGGGAGTGCGGCGCCTGCGGCGACGCAGGAGACGCCCAGTTCGAGGACGGCAGCCCGGTCGAGCCACCCACGACTGCGACTAGGACGGCCCGAGATCGGCTGGGAGGGCCGCGCCGCGTGCACCTGCGAATGCGGGGCGCTGCTCATCCCAGCACGCTGCAGGTGGCAAAAGGGAGCACGCGACCACCATCGCATCGATCCTGCTCTGGCTCTGATCTTTGAAGACGATCTCTAGTGGGCGGTCGACACCGAGGTCGTCGCACCAGGATCGGAGCCTGGGCCGAGCTGTTCGGCCCGGTAGGCGGCGCGAGCGCAAGCTACGGCCGTGGCGAGTCCAGCAGGGTCAGCGAGCGGGGTGTTGCGTGCCCGATACGTGTCCAGCTCCGCCGGGGCGAGCTCGCGCTCCAGTACCTGACGGGGAATCCTGTACGGTAGCTGGCGGCCGTACAGGCCCTCGTCGCTCACCACCCACTCCGCAGTTGCTGCTTGCACCACGGCTCCCAGGTCCCGGCCCTCGCCGGAATGCCGACTCACTGCCAGGCGCACGAGTGCGATCAAGCTGCTGACCGGCAGCGCGGCCAGCCGCTGTGGCTCTAGCCCGGCGGTGCGGGCGGCGGCGTCGAGGCGTCGGCACACCTTCCGGTCGTGCTCGCCCGGTCGCCACGCCTGCCAGTCCGAGACCTTCGCCCCGTCGGGCGACTCCACCCGAACATCCAGTCCCTCCCGGCTGCCGGCAACTGGGCGGAAACGCAGGCTGTCCGGGTGCCCCTCCGGGGCCACCCGGACACCCTTGGCCGACACCGCGCCGATGGTCTGCGCCTCGCGAAGTGCCCGCGCCACTGACTGCTGGCCGGGCCGACTCTCCGCCTCCCGCAGAGCGGCGTCCCGCTGGCTAAACCCGTCTTCCAGGGACAAGCGCCCCAACTGCTGTACCTGCTCGGCCGTTCGGCCCAACTGCTCGCCTACCTCGCGCAGTTCCCGGCCCAATGCTTCAGTGTTCTGCTCCGTCCCGGTCAGCCGCCGTTCCAGCAGAGCGATCGGAACGATCAGAACCAGAGTGGAGCCGATCTGCAGCAAGAATCCCGGGACGTAGTCGGCGCCCTGAATCAACCAGCCTGCCACGACCATGGCAGCTCCGGCGGCGGTCGTTGCAGCGACCCAAATGTGACGACGGGCCATCAGTCTCGCTCTCCCGTGTGGCTGGGGCCTATCCTGTCAGGAGCCGAACGCGTGGGGAAGTCCGGTTGATTCCAACAGAGTTGGAGAGCTCGGATCGGAGGAGTGGAGGCGATGATGCCTGAGTCCGGCGAGCAGCATGAAGAGCCGGTACCTCACCAATGCCAGATCATCGGCCAGCGGACGGCGTTCGGCCTGCATTCCTTCAAGGATCGGGTGCGCGAACTGCCGGAGATCCGCCGGCTGCTCCAGGACCCGGCCGTGCGGATCATCAGCCTGCTCGGCCGCCGTGGCATCGGGAAAAGCCTGCTCGCGGTCCGGGCGGCCACCAGTGCCGCCGATGGCAAGTGGCCGGACGGAGCCCGGACCAAACCGCTGGACGCGGTGGTCTACCTGGGGCAGCGCACCTCCGGGATCACCTTCGAGCGGGTGTTCTTCGACTGTCTATCGCTGCTGAGTGACGAAAAGGCCGCCCGGCTGCACCGGACATGGGCGAGCGGGCGCCGGGCCGGGGAAAAGGCCAGCGCGCTGTTCGACGCGCTGGCGCCGCGCGAAGTGCTGCTCCTCTTCGACAACCTGGAGGACGTGCTCGACGTGGACGCCCGCCCGGCCGAGCCCGAACTGGGCGAGCTGATCGAGGCTTTGGTAAGCCATGAACGGGCGCCTCGTCTCCTGCTCACCAGCCAGATTCCACTGAGCCTGTCGCCGCAGCTGAGTCGGGCCGAGCACCGGGTGGAGCTACGCGACGGGCTGCCCGACCGGGACGCAGTGTCCCTGTTGCGGGAACTCGACCCGTATGGCCACAGTGGCATCCGAGAGGCCGACGAGGAACTGCTGGCCGCGACCGCCCGCCGGGTATACGGGGTGCCGCGGGGGCTGGAACTCATAGCCGGCGCGCTTCGCGACGACCTCACCATGCGCACACTCCGCGAATGGCTGACCGACAGTGATGCTCTGACCAACGTGGTGGATCAGTTGGCTCACCGCCATTACGAGGCGCTGAGCGAGGAGCCCCGACTGGTGGTGGACGTGCTCTCGGTCTTCGGCACGCCCACGAAGCTGGAGGCTATCGAGTGGGTACTCCAGCCAGTGGCGCCAGCTCTCGAAGTGCGTGAGGTACTCCGAAAGCTCATCGACAGCTACCTGGTCCGGCAGGACCGGCAGACCCGCAGCTACTCGCTGCACCCGATGGATGCCGACATCGCCCGGAATAGTCTTCGGAGCGCCTCGCCGAGCCTGGCGCGGAGGCTGCACCGACGAATCGCCGACTGGTATGCCCGGACGGCGACTTCTCCAGAGACCTGGCAGAGCCCGCTCGACGTCGACCCGAATCGCCGCGAACTGGAGCACCGCATTCAGGCTGGCGACTACGACGAGGCGGCCCTGGTGCTCGACCAGGTGGCAGAATTCCTGCTCTGGCAGGGGTCTGTGGCAGCGGTGCTGGGTCAGCACAGCAGGCTCGTCGGGCTACTCGGCAGCGCGGAGGCGCGGCTCGCCCACCTGGTCGTCGGTGGGCACGCACACTACATCGCTGGCCCGCAACCTCGCGCTCGCGAACTGCTCGAACAGGCTGCCGCCCTGGCAACCGCTCCGCAGCACCGCGCCCGGCTTCAGCGAATCCTGTTCCTACTGGGCGATCTGGACCGGTTCGAGAACCGTCCCGAGGCTATCCTCCGGCTCACGCTGGCCGCGGAACTCGCCTCAGAACTTGGCAATGTCGAAGAGGTGTCACACAGCCTGATGTGCTTGAGCCTCGCGCACAGCTACGCCGGCCGGCCCGAGCAGGCCCTCGAAACCGCGGCCGAACTCGCCAATCTGACCGGTGAACCGTATTCCGCCTCCCCGCTCACTCGCGCACGGCTGGGTGACGCGCTCGCCTGCGCGTATGTCGCACAACGGAACTGGACGCTGGTCGCGGAAGCCATCAGCGGCGCGATCGCCGCATACCGGGAATCAGGCATACCGGAGGCACTCGGCTACGCCTTTAACACACTGGGCCTCGCCCGATGCGCTGAGGGCGACTTGGCCGCGGCGCTGGAGGCCTTCGAGCAGGGTGTGGTGCTCGGCGCCGAGACGGAGATGGCCAGGGCGGAAGGGTTGTGCTTCTTCAACCGGGCCTGGGTGCTGTGGGAGACCGGCCGCTGCGTGGAGGCCGAGGAATCGGCCCGAGCGGCTCGGGCGGCCTATCGGCGCGGCGGTTGCAAGGACGAACCGGTCGCCGCAGCGCTGTGTGACGCCCTGGCCGAACATCGCCGCCACAATGACGCCCTGACCGTGCGACACCTCGAGCGCTGCGAGCAACTGCTCGATGGAAACCCCGACCTGTGTCCGTCGGAGTGGCTCATTGCCACCACAGAGCGTATACGCAACGCAGGTACGGGCAGTCTCTGAGGGATGGACACGAACTGGCGGTTCCGGGGAAGGAGTAGCGTGGAGGCCTTTGACGACGCGGTCCGCGGGCACCGGTGCGCGGAGCGAGCCTTCGCTGAAGGACGGTACCGGGACGTGGTACATCAAGGCCTCGAACTGCTGCCGCTACTACGTGAACTGACAGATGCACGAGCGCGGCAGCTGCGGCTCGACACCCTCCGCCTGGTGCTCGATGCGTCCGAGCTTTGGTGGTCCGACGGCAACGCTCCTGTCCTCGGCATGAGCCAGAAATCCTTGGTGGACGAGGCCTGGCAGACCGCCGCGTCACTCGGGGACAGCCGCTCCCGGGCGATCGCCGCGCTGCTCAGGGGCCGGTTTCTGGTCGGCGCCAACGGGCTGACCGAGGGTGTGGCGGCGCTGGCCATGGCCACTTCGCTGGCCGAGGCGAGCGAGGACGAGCTCCTGCTGGTAGACGCGCTGACCCTTCTGGGCCACCACACAATCGGGCGCTCGATGGAACAGGGCGGGCGGCTACTCGATCGGGCCCGGCAGGTGGCCGCCGGGTTTACCGGCCGGCCAATGAACGACAGTGCCCACTGGACGCTTCGAACTGCGAAACTGAACTGCATGAGTGGAGTGGCCGAATTCGACCGCGGCCGGTTCGACGAAGGAGAGCGGCTGCTGCGCCTAGCCGTCGCCGAGGCGGCTGGCGCCGGCCTGCGGGACCTCCGGGCCACCTCGACCAACTACCTCTCCCAGTTGCTCATCGCCGCTGGCAGGTTCGCAGAGGCCGAGGCAATGCTTTCGGCAGAGATCGACTCGCTCGGCGGCTACGCCGCCGATAGCCCCCATCAGGCGTACAACCGCGCCCTCCTCGGCAAGGCCCGGCTCGAGGACGCCAGGCCGGCCGAGGCAGCTGGGGAGATCATTGCGGCCTGGGCGCTCCAGTCCTCGCGCCCGCACAAGGGCATCGCCACGCTGGTCCGAAACTACCTGGCGGAACTGCTGCTGCACCCTGCGTACACGCGGCGCGATCCTGCCCGCGCGGAGCGGCTGCTACACAAGTCGGTCGACGAGTGCCGCCGCACCGGCTACCAGCGCAGTGAAGTCGCCGCCCGCTGTCTGCTCGCCACGGCCTGCCTGGAGCTCCGCAGCTCGCACGAGGCCGTGGACCACAGCAGCAAGGCGGTCCGCCGCCTGGAGGAGGCCGGCGGCGCCATGCCCGCACTGCGCAGCGAGGAGGTGTACTACCTGCACCACACCGTCCTGCTCAGGCTGGGCCGGGACCGAGAGGCCACGCGGGCGCTCGGCGAGGCGCAGCGACTCATCCTGGCCAAGGCCAATACCATCGCCGACCCGGCCCGACGCCGGACCTTCTTGCGGGCGGTACCCCTGAACCGCGCCGCGCTCGCCCCCACTAACTGATCATCTCAAAATGAGTTCGGCCCAGGGGCCAGCACGAACAGCACATGCAGACCCTGAAGGACTTCATCGCCCTGCACCTGGTCCGCTCGCTGAACTACCGCGAGGTCCACAACCGCATCTTCACCAAGGTCTATGCCGAGCACCGCACCGCCCGCTCGTCCGGATCGTCGGACGCAGCCGGGTGCCCTGCCCGGGCCACGGCCGTCCCGCCGGTCCGGGGGCCGGTGGGGGCGGTGCCGCGGCGTCCGCGGTCCCGCAGCACCCACTCGCGCAGCGTCGCCCTGTTGATGCCCAGGTCAGCGGCGATGTCCTTGTACGTTGCCCCGGGCGTGGACTCGTACAGGGCCACGGCATCGGCCTTGAACTCGTCCGAGTAGTCCTTCATCGCCATCGGCGGTGTTCTCGCTTCCTCCGGATCAAGCAGATCCAGTATCAGCGTGTCCACCCATCAGGGCGAAGCCCCAGGCACTACGCGCCGGCCCGCGGCCCTCAGCATCTACGACAACCCGAGGCCGATTCGATGAACTCCCCTCGTGAGCAACTCGCTTGTGGCACTCTGTCCGCACCTTGATTTGCCACACCCAGGGGGGCGGAATGAATCGAGCACGAGAATCAGTAGAGATCGGCCTTGTCTTCAGCGATTCGGACGGCGCGGAGACGACCGAACGCGAGATGGAGTCGCTGATCGAGGAACTCGACCAGCTCCCACTGCTCCACATGGAACATACTCCGGCCCCGCCGGCACCCCGCGGCACCCGGGCCGGTGACGCCACCGTCTACAGTTCCCTGGTCCTGGGCCTGGCTGGAGCACCCGCCGTCCGGGCGCTGATTTTGCTGGTCCAGGACTGGCTGGCCCGTCGTACCTCGGGCACGGTCACCATCCGGATCGGGGACAGCGAGCTGGTCCTGGAAGCTGGGTCGCCCGCCGGGCGCCGTCGGATCGTCGAAGCTTTCCTGGCGCACCTCGCTTCCACCGGCCGCGAGGAGGACTCCGATGGCTAAGCGGGCCCTTGTGCTGGCCGCCGAGACATATGACGACTCCCGGTTTGCGGCTCTGCCCGGCGCGGCCTATGACGCCGAGCGACTGCGCGATGTCCTCGGCGACCCGGCGATCGGCGGGTTCGAGGTGAACGTACTGTCCGGCGCATCGACGCTGGAATGGAAGATCGCGATCGAGCAGTTTTTCAGCTCCGCCACCAGCGACGACACCCTGTTGTTGCACTTGTCATGTCACGGGCGCAAGAACCGTCGCAATCAACTGCACTTCATCACCAAGGACAGCAAGTTCGACGCGCTGGCCGCCACCTCGGTCGAAGCGGAATTCATCGCCGCCCGTATGGAAGAGAGCCGCAGCCGACGCATCATCCTGCTGCTCGACTGCTGCTATAGCGGAGCATTCAACAGGGGAATGCGTACCCGCGGCGACCAGGAGGTCGAACTCAAGGAGACCTTCGAGGGCAGCGGCCGGATCGTCATCACTTCCTCCACCGCCCTCCAGTACAGCTACGAGACCGCACACGAGACCGACCTGGCCAGTCGAGTCGAAGGCCAGCCCTCGGTGTTCACCTCCGCAGTTGTGCGCGGTTTGCAGACCGGGGAGGCCGACCTCAACGGGGACGGCTTCATCAGTGCCGACGAGCTGTACCAATTCATCAGCCACTGGGTACCCAAACAGGTGTCGGACCAGACTCCGACGCTGAGCGTCACCTCGGCCGAGGGAGGGAGCCTCGTACTGGCCCGCAATCCGCGTGCCGTCGCGTTGGCCCACCAGGCCCTCCGCAGCCCACTCGGCAGCGGCACCGTGCCCCCCTCCATCCAAGCGTTGGCGGTTACCGAGGCCGGCCTCCTGGTGCAGGAGTCGGAGGCCAAGGCGGCCGAGCTGAGCGGGAAGCTTGCGGTGGCCGAGGCGGAAGCGGCCCGGAACGCCGGTCCCCGGGCTCGGAACGCCCGGGCACTGGTGCGGATGTTGAGCCTGCTGTTCGGGCTTCTCGGAGGGGCGATCGGCATGTGGGCGGCCTCGTTCTGGGTGGCCGGCTTCACCCTGCCCAACGACGGTGGGAAGTTCCCTGCGCTGGCGATCTGCGTCGCGGTCCTCAACATGTCCTTCCTTGCCGTGGGTGTCGCGACGGCCAAGGTCGGTGTTTTGGGGAACAGGGCCCTGCGTGGATTGGTCATGGAGGAGCTGGCCGGAGAGGAACGGACCAAGCGAAAGGTCCTCTGGGGCCTCCTGTTCGCCTGCACCCTGGCGCTTCCGTTCTTCGCCATCGCTGCCGAGCTGATCTGGCTGGCTCCCGCCACTCTCCGTCTCGGAGGATGGATCTCACATCTGGCTGGATTCCCCGTTGGCATCCCGTCCGGCTGGGGCAGCACGCTGGTCGTGCTGCTTGAGACCGTCGGGGGGGCCGTCGCCATGGCCGTGGCCCGTGAGCGCACGCCCGACGAGGAGGTCATTGAGGAGAGGGGCCCCGGCTACGTCAGACGAGTCAGGTACAAGAAGTTCGGTCCGTTCCGCTGGACGGAGGAGCACAGGCAGGGCGGTGGCTCCGACTTCGACTTCCTCTGACATCCTCGGGCGTCGGTGGCTCGGACAGTGCAGTCTGCAGGCTGGGGTCTGCCGACTGCACTGGGCCGTGTTGTTCGTGTTGATGCCTTCCGGTTCCATTGGCCGCGGCGGCCTGTGACTGCCGGTGAGCCGCACTGATCTTCGTGGAGTCCTTGAAGCCTGGGTTACGATCCAGGCGTAAGGAGAACCACCTGCAGTGCCAGCACCACGTAAGTACCCCGATGAACTCCGCGAGCGCGCCGTCCGCGAGGTCCGCTCCACCCTCGCTGCGCCGCTAGTCCGCTGCCATGGCCCGCCTCGTCGAACGGCTCGGCTGGACCGTCGTTACCGGCCCCTATCCCGCATCGACCTCGCCATCCTCAAGGTGGTGGTCGGTGGCACCTGCTGGGCGCTGCGTCTCACAGCCGCCGACGTGTGGCGGTACGTGGCAGTGGTACCAGCACCCTGTTCTGCGGCGCGGCCAACGGGACGCTCGTCAGCCTCAGTGTGTGAGTTCTGTCGATGCTGTTCGGCCCGGCCCAGCCGGTCTTACGGCTGACGACGGACGAAGTGGCGAGGGCGCTGCTGCATGTTGTCCTCGAAGTCGGGGAAATGCCGCGGGCCCCGCACCAGTGGAGGGTGAGGGGCCCACGGCGATGGAGCGTCAGCCGTTCCTGTGGCGGATCGACTGCAGAACTGCCTTCCCGCCGGGCTCGCTCTGGACGATGGCCAGCAACGCCCCCGCGAGCTGAAGGGCGGTACGGGCGTCGACGCTGGCCCGGATCGTCCGGGCGGCAGCGGTGACGTCCCTCAAGTCCAGGTGCAGGGTCAGCGAGGCGGAAACGGCCTCGGCACGCTGGTCGGGGACGGCCGCCTGGCGGTCGGAGTAAACCGGGTTTACGTCTCCGCCGTCGCCGACGCTCTCCTGTGTGGGACCGTCCTCGGCGCCCTGAGAGCTGTCAGCGGTGTGCTCGCCGGCCGTCTCCCGGGAGTAAACCGGGTTTACATCCTCAGGCCGGACTGCGGCCCCGGTGCTCTCCGGCGACGGGTCTGCCACGGTCGTGGAGTAAACCGGGTTTACACCAGCGACCGGGGCAGAGCCGTCGGCGGGCGCCGCGCCCGCCTGGGCCGCCGGAGGGTAAACCGGGTTTACATCAGCCGCCGGGGCGGTGGCCTTCGCGGGGGCGGTGGCGGCCCTGGCGGCCTCCATCTGCTGCTCCCCCGTCAGGTCGCCGCGGCGGGCCGCGGCGCCGATCCGGCGGGCCGCCTTCACGGTCAGCTCCCCCGTCTCCACCATCTCCTGGACCTCGGGCGTGAGGTGGAGCAGGGCCAGGCGCTGGCCGACCCAGGCCGGGGTCTTGCTGAGCGCACGGGCGACCGCCGCCTGGTTGCCCTGGTAGGTGGTGTCGAGGAGCTGCTGGATCGCGCGGGCCTCCTCAAGCTCGGGGACGGCCTCGCGATGGGTGTTCGCGGCCAGAGCGGACTGGAGCATGTCCGTCGCGGTCGCGACGAGGTCGTCGTTGAGGTCGACGCGCAGGCTCTCGAGGCCGGCGCGATGCGCCGCGTGCAGGCGCCGGTTGCCCTCGAGCGCAACGAACTCGGCATCGCCAAGGGCCCCGGCCTGGTCCGGGTGGGCGGCGAGGAAGGCGTCCCGGCTAACCACGGTGACTGGCGAAATCTGACCGTGGGTACGCAGGCTCTCCGCGAGTTCGGCGATGGTCTCCTCGATGATCGTTCGCCGCGGGTTGAGCGGGTTGAAGACGATCGACGACACAGGCGCGAGAGAGGAACGGCGGACACGACCGGTCGCGTCCAGCGCCTCACTGCGCGCCAGGACCTGGTCCTGCGCCGGGGCCGCGTCCTGGGTGAGCGCACCGAAGGAGCCGCCCCCTCCTGCGAGCTTCTTCGCGATGCTCATCCGAGCCTCCGGCGGATCTCGCGCATACGCTGCGCCTGGATCGATGTGGGGGCGTACATGAGGAGCGGCTGCTTGAGGTGGACGGCCTCGCGCTGCTCCTTGAGATCGGGGACGACCGCGACGACGGGCGGCGTTCCCAGGGCCTGCCAGTTCTCGAGGGAGTGGGTGGCGACGTAGCCCTTGCGCTTGTCGAACTTGTTGACCACAAGTCCGAGGCGGTCGATCTCGACCTCGTAGTCGAGGCTTATGGTGCGGATCTGGCTGTCCAGCATGACGTAGGCGTCCGCGGAGGAGTCCTCCGCCTCGACAGGGACGAGCACACCCGAGACGCCGACAGGCTCGTTCCGGCGGCGGTGGCCGTAGTAGAGGCCGGCGTCCATGGCGAGGCCCAGGTTCGGCGGGGCGTCGATCACGATCGTGTCGAAGTGCTCCTCCAGCGGGGCGAGCGCTCTCTGGAGGCTTGCCTCCCTGGGACCGCGGACGGACCCGAGGCGCGAGTCGAGCAGAAATGCGTCGAAGCTCGAGGGCAGCAGGAACAGGCGGTCACCGAAGTGCTCGGGCGCGACCGGCACGACCTGGTCCAGGAGCGTGCCGGCCACGCGTTCCCGCTCCACCATGTGCGTGACCAGGCTCTCCTCGCCCGGGGCAATCTGCTTCACGCCCAGCTGTGAGGTCAGGTGGCCCTGCGGGTCGTAGTCGACCAGCAGGGTTCGGCGCGGCGGCAGTGCCGGGAGCTTGGAGGAGCCGGTGCTGGCGGGCAGACCGAGAGCTATGGCCTGACCCACGCCGGCTGCGATGGTGGTCTTGCCGACGCCGCCCTTCTGGTTGCACACGACGATGCGGCGCGTGTACTGAGGGATCGTCAGCTCGGCCAGCGAGACGCTGTGGGAGTCGATCCACACGCGGACGGCCTGAGCTAGTCCCTGGACGAAGGAGATGTCCCGTGTCGTGCAGTCGGCCTTGAAGGCGTCGTACAGACCGGCAGGGAGCCAGGTGTTCCAGCTTTCGGCGCCGGCGGTGTCGATGGTGGGGTTGTTGCCTGCGGGGCGGGCACGCCACTGCTCGACGGCTTCGGTCACCGCGTCCTGCATGTCGATGCCGAGCTGGGCTGCCCGGGTCTTGAGTTCCTGGCGGAGGGAGGCCGGAAGCTTGGATGCAACCTTTTCCCGAGCGCCGTCGGAGTATGGAGATGCCATGACGTCACCATAGTGGCGCAGCCAGGTTTTGGAAGCATCCGGGCGGTGTGTTTGAGGCTCGGATGCGCCTCGAGGTGCGAGCGGCGCTTGCCTCCCGACCGACAATTCGGTCATAGCATCAGAAAATTGGCCGGGCCCGCACTTCATGCTGTGCGGGCCCGGCCACGTTTGATGCTTCGGGCAATCCTCGCCCCGCGCTGGCGGCGAGGCGATGCCTGGACTCAGTCGACTTCGACGTCCGACTCGTACTGCCACCACAGGTCGATCCGGTAGGACTCGAGCACCTCGGCGTGGGCGGCGAAGACGTTGTCGGAGTCGGCTTGGCCCTCCGGCTCCGCGAGGCTGCGCAGCAAGGAGGCCTCCTGCTCGGCGGCGGCCTCCCGGCCGCGCCAGGAGACCAGGGCGGCGTAGACACCGGGCCGGGGCAGTTCGATGTATCCGGCGTACTCGGGTGAGAACGCCCGGATGGTGACGGTGCCGGTGGGGCAGTCCAGGACGGCGGGGCAGAAGGCGTCGCGCTCCCCCAGGCTGCCGCCGGTCACCGGCCCGTCCCACACACGCAGGACGATCTCGGCAGGTGAGGTGCCCTGGAGGCTTCGGATGTAGAGCTGGGGGCCGATGCCTGCCACGACGGTCTGCCGGCTCCGCTCGGCGGTGTCGTTGTCCGGAAGGTAGGCGTCCGAGTCGTAGACGAAGATCAGTCCGTGGTCCGGCTTCGCTTCGGTTCGGAATTCAAGAACCGCAGCCATGGGATCTCCTGTCCCTGCGTCACGGGGTTGTCTTCACGTAGAACGGGGCGCCGTCCAGGATCCGGTTCTGCGTGTACACGGCGAGGATCCTGGTGCCGCCCTCTTTGTTGTCGGCGGCATCGATCAGTCGGGACGAGTACCGCCTGGTCGGCGAATCGCCGCCCGCCGCAGCTCCCTCGTAGGTGGATGAGAAGGGGTACTCGTCGCATTCCAGGCCCGAGCCTGCGTAGTTGCCCCATACGTCGTCGCATGTCTTGATCGCCGCTGTCCGGTTGGTGTCCTGCTTCGCACGGTCGACCAGGCGGTGCAGCGGCTCCAGAACATGTCCTGATCCAACGCACCGCGGGCCGGGATGCCGAGGCGGAGGACACGAGGATTGCCCCGGGGTGGGCGATCTCTTGGCCAGAGCCCTGGTCAGAGGGGGTTTTTCCAGACGATGCCGTGGAAGACGAGGTTGCCGCTGGGGCTCGAGGCCGGCAGGGAAGTGATGCGGATGACGGCGTAGCGGCCTTCGGTGCTGTGGGCGCAGAGCTGATCGCCGGTGTGGAGTGCGGTGAGGTCGATGCGGGTGGTCCAGGTGGTGGCGCGGGCGCAGCGGGCGGGGGTGGCGTCGGGGGTGGTTTCGATGGGGGCGAGGGCGGCGGAGTTGGTGGTGTAGAGGCGGTCGGTGGCGATCCACAGGTCGGCGTTGGGGTTGCTGCTGGGGTTGTCGAGTTCCTGGCGCCAGTAGTCGATTCCAACCGAGCGGTAGCCGGGCTCGGTGGCGCTGAGGCTGACGTTGCGTTCTTCGTTGACGATGCCGGGCGGGTCGGCGGGAGGGGCTGCGCCGCCACCGCCGGACGTCTGTGTTTTCGAGGGTGTTGTCGTCGGTGCCGGTGCCGTGGGGGCCGGGTTGGGGCCGGGTTCGGGCGTCGTGCTGCCGGAAGTCAGGGTGGGGACCGGATTCCCCAGGTCGGTGAGAGCAGTGGGACCGCCGGACGGCAGCCCGCCGGCGGTCGGTGCCGGGGTGCCGGCGCTGGGGCGCGCGGGGTCGGGCATGGACTGGTTGGTGGTCCGGTCGGGGGAGGGGAGTGCGGTGTTGCCGTGGCCGTCGTGCAGAAATGCCGGGAGCAGGGCTGCTCCGGCCGCCAGGGCACCGGCCAGGAGCGCGATGGCTGCCGCGACGGCGACGTGGGTGCGTGGCTGGGTACGTCGGGGGACGGCCGGCAGCCGGGAGGTTTCCCCGATGTCGGACCTCGCCTGCTGGCTGCCGTTACTGCCGTCGTCCGGGCCGGGGCCGGCGGCACCGCTGTGCCCTGCATGGTCGTCGGCCTGCGGCGTGGCCATTGCCGCGGTGCCCGCGGTCGTGGGCACGGCCTTGTGTGGGGTTCCGCTGCTGGCGGTGTCCGATGCCTGTGCGGACCGGTCGGCCTTGGGCTGGTGGGCGTCCGCCGCAGGTGGCAGGCCGTCGGTGCTGCGGGACTTGGGGCGGTCTGTGGCCGCGGATGCGTTGCCTGCCGGGGCCGTGTCCGCGGCTGGCGGGGCAGGTGTGTCCGGGCTGGGGACACGGACCGCGACGTTGTCTGCGGTCTCGTCTCGTGTCGCCGTGTTGCCGGACTCCGGGTGACCTTCTGCAGGCTGCTCTTGCGCGGGCGCGCCGACCGAGTGCAGCTCGGCGACCGTATCGGCCGGCAGAGGTAGGACCGTTGCGCCGGGCTCCCTGTCGGGTGCTGTGTTGCTCGGACTACCGTTGTGCGCCGTATTGGCGGGCAGCGGTGCCAGTGCTGGCTTCGGTGTCGGCAAGGGGGCGGCGGTGGCCGTGCCGTGGATCTGGCGTGGGCCCGCTGCCAGGTGGTGGGTATGGGGCTGGGGCGACTGTGCCCGCGTGGTCGGGTCGGCCGGTTCGGTGCTGTCTGCGGGCGTGGTTCGGCCGTCGGTGGCTCGCGACCCGGCTTCCGGGACGGCGGGGTGGGCGGTGCCGTGCTCGGGCCCGGCCGGGTGAGTGCCGGGCGTGGTGTCGGCGGGATCGGTCGCGGTGTCCGCTGCGGGCGGGCCGGGCGTTGTGGGGCTGGCCGCGGTGTGCAGCCGGCTGCGGGCGTGTTGCCACTGCTCTCGGAGGGCGGCGGTGGTGGCCGGGTCGGCGGCGCAGGCCTGCGCGTAGGCGAGCACGGTGGTGAGGGTGGGCAGGGCGACGCCCTTGTCGGCCTCGGAGAGGGTGCTGTAGGCGATGTGTGCCCTCTTCGCCATGTCGCGGTACGTCGGTTTGCCGGCCTTGGCCCTGATCCGTCGCAGCTCGGAGGCGAAGGCCTCCACGGGTCCCTGCTCGGGGTCCAACGGCCTTTTCGTACGGCCCAATTCGGGTCTCCAGGAGCATCGCGGCGGGCAAGGCCCCAGCGTATCGACGCAGTCCGGATGCCTGGGTGCTGTTCGCCTCAACAGCCTTTTGTTCGGGGGTTGTTCAGGGCGGCCTTCGTGTCTGCCGAACAAACAAAACCGCAGCTAGACCAGTGGATGCACGCTCCACCACCGAGTGAGAGACGAGGAAGCGATGCAACCCATGCCTGTGCTGCGGTGCCCGTCTGCGGGTGCCGCCGATCCGACCGGGGCCCCAGCGGGCCGGGGCCGTCCCGGCCCGGCCGCCGCCCACCGTGCCACCCGTGCGGTGCGGCGGGTGCTCGGCGTCCTGCTGGCCGTCGTGGCGGCCGTCGCTGGCCTGCTGACCGCCGCCCCGGCGCACGCCGCCGCCTGGGACCCGGGCAGCCGCACCATCAGCGCGCCCAAGGCCGCGGACTGGTTCATCTACGGGGACCACTCCGCCGCCACCGCCACCGTCTCGCGGACCGCCGATTCGACGGACGCGTTCTGGGTGGGGCTCGACGGGGCGATCGCCACCGCCTCCTGGCAGGCCGGACGGGGATGGAGCGCTCCGCGGAACATCACCGCCCCGGCGGCCTCCACCGGCAAGGGCCTGTCCGTGGTGGCGCGCAACCCCCACCACCTGGACGTGTTCTGGGTCGGCCAGGGCGGCACCGTCGCCACCACCTGGTGGGACGCCGCGACGGGCTGGGGCAAGCCGTTCACCGTCGCCCCGGCCGGGTCCGCGTCCGGCGCCGCCACCTCGGTGGTGGCGCGCAACCCGAACCACCTGGACGTGTTCTGGACGAGCCCGGCCGGGGCGGTGTCCACCACGTGGTGGGACGTTGCCACAGGCTGGGCCAGGCCGTTCACCGTCGCCCCGGTCGGTGCGGCGGCGAAGACCGCTACCTCGGTGGTGGCGCGTAACCCCAACCACCTGGACGTGTTCTGGACGAGCCCGGCCGGGGCGGTGTCCACCACCTGGTGGGACGCCGCGACCGGCTGGGGCAGGCCCTTCACGATCAGCGCACCCGGTACGGCGGCGAAAACCGCGATCTCGGTGGTGGCGCGCAACCCCAACCACCTGGACGTCTTCTGGATCAGCCCGCAGTGGGCGGTCTCCCACACGTGGTGGGACGCCGCCGCCACCTGGGCCAAGCCCTTCAACCTCGCCCCGGACTGGTCCGCGACCGACACCGACGGCGTCACCGCCATCGCCCGCAACCCCAACCACCTGGACGTGTTCTGGATCAACCGGCAGGGACGCGTCGCCACCACCTGGTGGGACGCCGCCACTCCCTGGGGCGCGCCGTTCCCGATCCCGTCCTGGGCCCGCTGGGGCATCTCGGCCACGGCCCGCACCCCCGACCGCGCCGACCTGTTCTGGGTCGACCCGAACGGCGCGATCGGCACCACCACCTGGGACGAGCAGAAGCCGACCCCCGGCTCCCACGCCCGCATGACGAGCTTCTCGCCCGCGAGCAACGGCTTCCAGTTCCGCAACGACTTCACCACCGAGCCGATCCAGAACCTCCGCTTCGGCGGCCTGTGCGGCGGCATGGCCTACAGCGCCCTCGACTACTACTACACCCACCAGCCGATCCCTCAGCAGAACATCCTCCCGGCGACCGGCACCAAGCTGTTCAACCAGATCTACAGCCGGCAGGTCCCCTCGATCACCGACAACGTCGACAAGTGGGCCGAGCTGATGGTGAACCCCTTCGGCTGGCGGACCAACGAGTTCTTCAACTGGGGCCTGCAGGGCTTCAACGGCGGCCGCCTGCAGGAACTGCAGCGCTCCATCGACGCAGGCCGGCCCGTCCCGCTGGGCCTGTTCAAGGCCGGCAACGGCGGCGCCGGCCCGCACCACCAGGTCGTCGCCATCGGATACGACCTCGGCCGCTACCGCGGGGACCTCGGCGCCTTCAAGGAAGACCTGAAGATCTTCATCTACGACCCCAACCACCCGGGACAGACCGTCACCCTCGTGCCGTCGGTGGCCGACCACTCGTACCACTACCTCGAGTTCCCCGGCGAGTCGTGGATGACGTACTTCGTCGACAGCAAGTACCGCACCACCACACCCCTGTCCCTGCTGGACGAACCCGGCAACCAGGGAGCCACGCCGAACCAGCTGGCCGTCACCATCGGCACCGGCGGCGACGACCTGCGCGGCGGCAGCGACAACGCCAACATCGTCGTCACCTTCACCGACGGCCGCCAGCAGTTCTTCGACAACATCAACAACGGCGCCCGCTGGATCGACAACTACGCCCAGACCGTCGTCCTGCCCATCTACCCCGGCAACGCCAAGGTCCGCAGCGTCGTCCTGAGCACCACCGGCGGGGACAACTGGAACGTCAACACGCTGACCGTCAAAACGCTCGCCGGCCAGATGCTCTACCAGGCCTCCGGTAACCCGCTGGTCAGGTTCACCGGCGCCCACATCCCCTACACCGCACGCATCAACTGAACAAAGCCCGTGCGGCCCGCCTGACCACCAGGCGGGCCGCACCCGCATGCCGGTACCGGTGCGGACAATGCAGTCCCGACCCCTTCGCACTCTCCGTCGGGACGGGTTTTCGCCGTTGTCGGATGCGCTGCCACGAGCCGGGTCGTGCGCCCTGCGTTTGCGCAGGCCGGGACCGTGAGTGCCCGCCGCTGCCGCCCAGGCCGGCCGGCAGCAACAATCCCTTCGGTTCGGCGCCGGAGAGGAGTCCGAGGTCGGCGCGACTGCGGGTCCTGGCGGGATGGGGGTGTGCGCGGGAGCGTGCCCCGGGCGCGCGGTCCGGATCTGTTCGGCCGAGCGGTGCGGGGACGGACGATCCGGGCCCGGTTGTCCGGGCCTGCTGCTGCACTGTTGGTCGGCCGGTCGGCAGGGTGCCGACGGGCCGACGAGGAGGGGTCATGGCAGGGCGGCACTACGTACGGGGCCACTGGCGGAACAACCCGGTGCCGAAGGCGGCGAAGCCGGGGCTGTGGGTGGTGCTGGCGGCCGGGGCGGTCCTGCTGCTGATCCAGCAGACCGGTAGCGGGGCGGCGCCGCAGCCCGGGCCGACGGCGCCCGCAACGGCACCCGCGCAGGCCGGTCACTGATGCCACGGCGGCCGCGGGGCTGGCGCAGGCTCGCGCCGCGCACTACGGCGGACCGGATCGCCGCCGGCGTCGTCGCCGCGGTCGCCCTCATCCTGCTCACCGAGGCCCTGCGCGCGGCGGGCCGCCTGTTCGCCGCGGCGTGGCCGCTGCTGGCGGCCGTCGTGGTGATGGCCGCCGCGGTCGGAGCACACCGGCTGCGGCAGTCGACCGTGCGGCGGAGGGCGGAGGCCGATCGGACATCCCAGCTACGGCTAACCCTGGCGGCGATCGACGCGATGACGGACCACCAGTTCGAGTTCGCCGCCCGCGACCTCCTGCTGCGCGACGGCTGCACCTCGGCCCGGCAGGTCGGCCGCCAGGGCGACCAGGCCGCCGACGTCATCGCCCACCACCCCGCCCACGGACGCATCGTCATCCAGTGCAAGCACACCAAAGTCGCCGGCAAAGTCGGCGCCCAAGTCATGTACCAAGTCAAAGGCACCGCCGGACCCGTCCACCACGCCGACATCGCCGTCGTCGTCACCAACGGCACCCTCACCCGCGACGCCGCCACCTGGGGCAACACCCACGGCATCCACTGGATCGACCGCGACCGGCTGCGCCGCTGGGCCGAGGATGGGGTTGCGCTTGCGGACCTGCTGGGCCTGGCCCCACGTGTGCGCGCCCTACGCTCGGCCGTTCGCTCAGGAGCAGGCACCGCTAGATGACCAGGTTGCCCGCCCCCTGGTGTCGCAGCTACGGACACGCGCGCGGAGGTCGAGGTCGCGGCCCGGCTGCTGGACGAGCTGCTGCCGCCGGGCGACGACGAGACCGAGGTGGAGATGCGCCGCCAGCTGGTCGGCCGCTACAACACGGTGCGCCCGTTCTTGTCCCTGCTCGATGAGTCGTCGTCGGCGCTGGAGGCGGTGAAGCGCCTGCTCGCGCTGTCGCAGCGCAAGGTGAAGGCCAAGCCGCTACTGCCCCGCGAGATCGACCAGAAGCTCGTGCCGCCGGCCTGGAAGAAGGCGGCGTTCTCCAACCCCGACCTGCCGCAGGGAGCGGTGGACCGCGACGCCTACGTGGTGTGCATGCTGGAGCAGCTCTACCAGGCGCCCGAGCACCGCGACGTCTTCGCCTCCCCCGTTGAACCGCTGGTCCGATTCCCGGGCGCCGCTGCTGGACGGGCCGCAGTGGGAGGCGGTGCAGGTCGACGTGCTGCACGGCCTGAGCCTGGAGGCGCCGGTCGGCGAGCACCTGGCCGAGCGGGTGCGGGCGCTGGACGCGGCCTGGCAGCTGATGGCCGAGCGGCTGGAGGAGGCCGGGCAGGACACGAAGCTCAGCTTCGAGGTCCAGCCCGACGGGCGGCTCAAGCTGAACGTGGACCGGCTCGGGGCGCTTGGCGAGCCGAAACTCGCACATCACGCACTCAGCTTCGCGCAGCCACGTACGTCAGCGCCCACTCTGCACGCTCTCCCACACCGCTCCTTCCCTCTTGGTCGATGCTGGACCAAGAAGCATCCTGGCATCCCCGCCCGGCCAAGCAACGACCAGACTCTGGCTCAGCGACGCAGCACAAAGCCCTCAAAGTCGGAGTCCTGACAGTCAGGTACTGATTCTGGTCCTGGGTACGGGTAGACGTTCATGGCGCGCACCACGATGTAGTGCTTGCGGGCTGGCAGGTAGACCTTGTAGGCAGGCCGTTCCTCGGCGCCGTCAGCCCAGATGGCCGCACAGGTGACCCAAACCCTTTCGCCGGCAATCGAGTCTGACTTCCAGTCCTCGTCCGTGTAGTACGGAAGCTCCCCGTTAGCCTCCCTCAGCCTGCCTTCGAAGGCGGCCGACGACGGCGGGCTTGGGGTCGGACTTGGGGTGGGCGGCAGTGGTGACGTCGGCGGATAGTACGGGACTGACGGGCCGGGCGTGGGAGGCGGTTCGATCGGATCGACGTACGGACGCTCCTCATACCCGGCAAGCAGCAGGCGAAGAAGCCCGGCGATCAGAACAGCAGCACATCCGGCCGCAATCCACAGCAGGTGGTAGCTCTCCGGCTTTCCACCCATCGCATTGACGATGCTGGAGAACAGTTGCCAGCTGTGACGCCGCTTGCCGCTAAGTGCCTGGGATACTGCTCCAGGGCTGCAGTACGCGTCGCTGGCAATCTGTTGCGTGGTCTTACCGCTCTCGGCGCCTAGCTCCCGCAAAGTGGACGCCAGCTCCCGGCGGGGCTCAGGGAGATCGGGGTGGAGCTCGCTGTACGGCTTCACTCGCGACGGCTCCCCTTGGAGGGCTTGCCGTTCCGTGACGGCCTCCATAGGTCCCTGGCGATGAGCACGATTCCGCTGGCTATCGGCACGGCCGCTACGGGCGAGGAACCGAGGTGGACAAGCAGCCACACAAGCAGGCTGACCAGGCCGACGGCCAGCATGCGCTGCAGGAACTCGTAAGTCGACACGAGTGCTCCGACCTATGTGGGTAGTTGGTGACGCAATGGCGTGGTTCCACCTTCCCGTTTCGGTGGCGGCTCCCGCCACTCATCTGGGGCACCTGTAAACAGTTCGTCTGGGACACCTGTAAACAGTGGGGCGTGAGCTGTAAACATTTCGCAGGCCACCGCCCCTGGCCTGCGCCAACGTCCTGACTCGGCATACATGAATGCGCCGACCGAGTCGGAGCCTCGGTCGGCGCATTCATGTATCTCAGCGGCGGCTCAGGCGCACTGGGAAGTCGGAGCCAGCGACGGCCACGATGCTCATGACGGATACTGACGGGCCGTCTCGATGATCTGGCGCCAAGTCGACTCGGCGGTCTCCTCGCCGACCCGGTGGCACCAGCGCGTACGCCCGCGGTGGCCAGCAGTCGGACGGTCTCCTCCTCGGTGAGGCTCTCGGTGGCGGAGCGGTCAGGGTCGACGGCCGGTCGGCGGACCCCTCGACGAGTCGACGGCCACCGGATCGACGGCAGCGCGGGCCGCATACCGATAGAAGGAGGAGCAGACGGAGAGCACATTGGCACGGGCGGCTCGGAGTACGGGGCTCCGGTCGGCGCCATCGCCCCGTACACGCCGCCGCGGACCCTCACCAGGTGGGCGCGGTCTCCAGGTGCCGGGCGAAGGCGTCGGCGAGCGGGTGCTGGCCGCGTGCGCGGCAGTACCGGCTCCAGACCCGGAAACGCCGGGCCTATGTCTTTCTGGTGTTGGCCGAGCGGTAGTGCGCGATCCAGCCGCTGGCGAGGTCGGGCAGCGGGTCACCGGCGTCCCACTCGGCGGCCAGCTCCTCGCGCAGCAGCCGGCCTCCGCTGGCCAGTCGTCCCGGGGGTCGAGCGGGACCGCGGGCGTCGGAATCGCGCCGACGGCGAGGACGAGGTCGGTCACCGAAGCCGCCGGCGAGTCGAGGAAGCAGTGGGATACGCATACACGCGACCGGTCAGCGACCGGCGCCACCGGGTGCCGTCGTCCTGCCCCACACAGCCGAGGGTGAGAACGACCGGGATGTCCGTGGTGACCGCCGAGTCCACCGCGACGTCTACGGTGAAGACCGTCCCAGTGGGGATCGGGCCGGGCTGCCGCTGCAGCGGGCCGATCACGGCGGGCGGGGCCCAGAGACCGATCACGTGGTCGCTGGTCGCCGTGACCGTGATCTCGGCCAGAGCGGGTCCAGCGGTTTGGGTGAGCTGGAACCGGGCGAGGCGCTCCGGCGCGGCCGGGTTAGGGGTCGCTCCCCGGTACAAGACCGCGAACTCGGGGCCGCGGGCCTCTCGGCGGGTCGGCGTCCTCGGCGTCGAGCGGGCGGTGCATCAGCGTGACCTGGTCGTCGGCGGCCTTGGCCTGCTGTTCGGCGGCGACGGCCTGGCGCTGGGCCAGGTCGGCGGTGGTCTGCGCGATCCTCGCCTGCTTTTTGGCGATCCAGGCTTGCCAGAAAGCGATGCCGCCGGTCGCGGCACCGACGGCCCCCGTCGCGAGTGCGATCGTCGTCTCGGTATCCACCGTGTCCCCTTCAGCTGGCGGCCGCCGGACCGGCCGTCAGCCTTGCAACGGGGAGGGAAGGATAACCGTCATTATCCTTCCCTTTCCCCGGACCGTTCCGGGGCTCAGCCGATCAGCTTGTGAAGGCCCAGCACGCTCGCCCCGAAGGCGGTCAGCCCGGCCAGCACCGCGCCGGCCGCCGACCGGGTGCTGAGGAACGTCAGCCCGCCGACGACCAGGCCGATGACGGCCGCCGCGAGGAGGACGACGACGGTCCGCAGCGTCAGGAACGGGGTGGGGCCGGACTGGTTCGAGGGGTTCGGGGTGGGCGTGCTCACGTTCTCCTCCATCGGGTGCCAGGGGCCGCGGAGCGGTTCCCCGATCGGGTCGGTGCGGCGGAGTGCCGACGGACAGGAAGAGCGTGCGACCGTTCTCGGTAGTCCCTAAGCGGTGGGGGCGTTTACGCAGGTAAGGTCCGGACAACGGCGGGGTTGTCCCGGGACGTCCAGGACACGAACGCCGTCAGGGGGCGGGAGTTCACATGGGCAGGCCGTGGGGGCCGATCCGGGCGCGGACGCCGGAGGCGAAGGCGCTGGCGATCTTCCTGCGGACGCGGATCGACGAGAGCCCCCTGACGATGACCGCCGTCTCGGAGCGGGTGCCCTACTCGAAGACGCGGGTCGGGGAGTACCTGTCCGGCGATCCGGTACCCGAGGAGGACTTCGTGCTCCTGCTGGTGGCGGTGACCATCCCTGAACCGCAGCGGTGTGCGCGACTGCAGGCCGAGGGCCGCCGCCTGCTGAGCGAGGCCAGGGACCCGAAGGACCGGCACACGAACCAGGACGGCGACGGCAGCCTCGCCGGCAAACTCGAACGGGTACGCGCACAGCAGGTGGAGACGTATGAACGCCTGACGCGGGCCCTGGAGCGACAGACCGAGTTGCAGGAGACGGCGAAGCACTCGACGCAGCTGGTCATCGTGCTGCTGTCCATGATCAACACCCTGGCCGGCCGAGTGCACACCCTGTCCGCCGAACGCGAGGAGCTCCTCGGTCAAGCCGGTGACCGCCGGGAACTTGAGGACACCCAGCAGCGACTCACGCGCGCACTGGACCAAGAGCGTCGCGCGAAGGAGGAACTGGAACGCGCGCGGGACAAGCAACGGCAGGCCGAGGACCTCGCCGCCCGGGTCCAACAGCAGGTTGACGAGCTGACCCACTCACTCGACCGGCTCCGCGCCCGAGACCACGGCACCGACCCCTCGGCGGCCTCGGACGGCAGCACGCACACGACGGCGGGCAGCACCAACGTCGTGGCGGACCCGGTCGCCGACGATATCGACCAGGCCCTCGCGCAGGCAGCGTCCGTCAACGACACCGACGAGCAGACCCTTCAGCGCATCACCGACGAACTACAGGACACAGACTCCCGCCAGGTCGTGCCCTACAGCCCAGCCGCAACCTCTGGCCGCCCGACGGTTGTCCCGAATAACCCGGACAACCCCCCGACCGGGAAGGACCCCAGCGCCGGGATCCAGGCGGCCTCTGGCCCGCCGAGCGCCGACCACCCCAACACCCTCACCGCCCGCCACCATCACGCCGTCACCCTCGGGAAAGCGGGGGAGCGGGCCGAGGCGGCCCGCCTCCTTGATGCCGTGGTCCAGGCCAGCGTCCGCGTGCTCGGGGCCGACCACCCCGATACCCTCGACGCCCGCCACAGCCACGCCGTCACCCTCGGGGAAGCGGGGGAGCGGGCCGAGGCGGCC
This sequence comes from Kitasatospora arboriphila, assembly GCF_039528095.1. Classification (NCBI taxonomy): domain Bacteria; kingdom Bacillati; phylum Actinomycetota; class Actinomycetes; order Kitasatosporales; family Streptomycetaceae; genus Kitasatospora; species Kitasatospora arboriphila. Next base: position 6,327 of record NZ_BAAALD010000072.1, on the reverse strand, counting down.
CGCCTCCTTGATGCCGTGGTCCAGGCCAGCGTCCGCGTGCTCGGGGCCGACCACCCCAACACCCTCACCGCCCGCCACAACCACGCCGCCAACCTCGGGGCGGCGGGGGAGCGGGCCGAGGCAGCCCGGTTGTTCGATGCCGTGGTCCAGGACCGTGTCCGCGTGTCCGGGGCCGACCACCCCCACACCCTCACCGCCCGCCAGAACCACGCCGTCAACCTCGGGGCGGCGGGGGAGCGGGCCGAGGCGGCCCGGTTGTTCGATGCGTTGGTCCTCGACCGTGTCCGCGTGCTCGGAGCCGACCACCCCCACACCCTCGACGCCCGCCACAACCACGCCGTCAACCTCGGGGCGGCGGGGGAGCGGGCCGAGGCAGCCCGCCTCCTTGATGCCGTGGCCCGGGACCGTGCCCGTGTGCTCGGCGCCGACCATCCGGGCACTCTCACCAGTCGCCGAGAGCAGCAGTTGTTCGAAGAAAAGTGATTGATCATCATCCACCCCTTTCTGATGGGGTGCCAGCTGTTCTTGCCGATCCGTCGGCGGGCGGCCCCAAACGCTGACACCCTCGGGGGCAACGCCGGCATTGACCAGGAGGCAGCGGTGGTGGACGACGAGAACGACCCGGACGAGACCTCCCGGCCGGAGCTCGACTACGGCTACGGCCTCGAGTACGAACCCGACCCGTTCGCCGACCCGCAGGACGAGTGGCCGCAGGAGTGGCCTGACGACCCGACCGGCGACGACATCGAAGCGATGTACGAGGCCGCATGGCGGGACGGAACGATCACCCGGGACAGCCCGGCAGCCAAGGCGTGGAAGGAACGGCCCTGGCTCCACCGGTAGACGCTGCACCGTCCGGTATGCCCCACTGGATCGCCGAGTTGCCGTCTGGCCGTGTTGGAGATGCAAGACCTGTCACGAACTTGAGGTCGGCGAAACCTTCAGGTCGGTACATCGGGGAGTGACCTCCCCGATGTACCGGTGCCGCGGCGGTTGGGCTCCCTCGGATTGTGACGTGGGTACGTCGACCATGATCACGGAAATCTCTGAACCCGGCAGAGGGAAGGGAGGGCGCCCCCGCGGTCCCGATTTCTAGGCAGGGAGGTGTCTCTCCCCGGGGCACCGCCATGGCCTGCCGACGGAGGGGCAAGGGCCATGACCTACCGCAGGATGCCCGGTTGTCATGACCGTGCGTTGGTACGGCCTGGTGTTGGGCTGGTCGGGGTTGGCCCGGGTCGTTGTCCATCCGGCTTGGCGTTCACCGGTGGGGTCGCGCGCGTGCGCGTTGGACGGTCCGGAAAGTCCGGGAAGGTGGCGCCGCTACCCGCTACCGGGCTGGTCGCGGTGGGGGCGGGCCGCTAGCGGGGGTGCTACCGGTAGCAGGGGCTGGCGCTACCGGTAGCGGGCAGCAGAGCGCCCCGCCCGGTCGGACCGGTACGGGGCGCGGCGCGGCGCTACTTCTTGATCATCAGGTCCAGGAGCATCACGACCGTTGCGGCCACGGCGAGCCCCGCGGCCAGGGTCGGGTTGTGCATGGAGAGGTACACGACGGCCGCGCCGACGCTGAGGAGCAGGAGCGTTCGGGTATCCACAGGTGGGTGACCTTTCGAGGTGCTCAGGGCCCGCTGTGCTCTCCCTGGAAGTTGCGCACGGCGTGCTGCTCATGTCCCTACTGCGACTGGCAGAGCTCAGTCGCGGTAGGGACAACTGGGTCTTGCTGAGGCCTCGCAATCAGATTTACCCGAGGTGCTTCCACCACGTTCCTGTACTAGGAAGGCAAAACTCTTTGTCTGTCTCGGAGTCAGAGTCCGATGCCGATTAGGGGCGAGCCGGTGACGCGGTCGACCTGGTCGAGGTAGCGCAGCAGGGAGCGGGAGCCGTCGGCCCATCCGCCGGCGCGACCGATGCTGACCAGGTCGTGTCCGGCCTGGCGGGCGGCAGTGGCGAAGCCGCGGCGCAGGGAGTGCCCCGACCACTGGCCCTCGAGGCCAGCCGCGTCGGCCAGCTTGGCGACGACGTCGCCGACGGCCTCGGAGGTGAGGCGGCCGGCGGGGTCGCCGACCGGGCGGCCGCGGCGCAGCATGGGCGCGGCGATACGGCCGTGCCGGTTGATCCGGACGAACAGCGGGCCGTCGGTGCGCCCGGCGGCGTGCAGCTGCTCGCGGTAGGCGAGGACGGCGCGCACGGGGCAGGTGGCGGGGTCGGAGCCGTGCAGCACGGCAGACTCCGTGAACGCTTTGATCTTGCGGCGGTACACGGTGGCGTCGAGGCCGTGGTCGACGGTGACGACGTCGGCGAGGTCGAGCGCGGCCAGCTCGGAGACGCGGGCGGCGGTGGCGAAGCCCAGCAGGACCAGGGCCGCGTCGCGGGCGCCCTGCAGCGTTGTCCGGTCGAGGCCGGCCACCATCGCCCGCAGCGCGGATGGCACGGCCGGGCTGGCCTGTCGCTGGACGGCGGCGGGGTCCTTCGTCTCGGCGAGGTGGGCCCGGTAGCCGGACAGCACCTTGCGGGCGCCCTTGGTCTCCGGGGCCAGGAGGTCGGCGGCCTTGTGGGCGGTGCGGATCGCGGCCAGGGCGCGCTCGATGCTGCCCGGGGCGAGCGGCCGGCCGGTGCGGGGCCGCGGGGTGGTGGTCAGGTGGGTCACGTACTCGGTGACGGTCTGCGGGGTGGCCGGGAGCGCGGTGCGGCCCACCGCGGTGCACCAGCTGGTGAAGGCCCGCATATCGGTGTCGTAGGCCCGGCGGGTCGAGGCCGGGATGCCGGCGGCGACGGCCGCGGCCGCGGCGGCGGACAGCATCCGGTCGACCGTGGCAGCCTGCTCGACGGCGGCCGGGGTCCGGAGGGCGGGCAGTGCGGCGGCGGGCTGCAGGGCGCGGCGGGCGAACTCGGCGGCGCCTTCGCGGGTCGGTCCGGCGAGCGGGGACAGTCGGCCGTCGGCGAGGACCCAGCCGTACGCGGTGTGCCCGTCGAGGTCGGCGGCGAACGTCCAGCCGGCCACCGCCCCGTCGTCCCCGTGGATCGGCTCCGGGTCACTCGCGGCGTACGGCGCGCCGGGCTCCCCGGTGCGTCCGGCGGCGAGCAGCGCATCGGCGGCGGTGCGGATCATGTCCCCCCTCCCAATTCTGGCTCCTGAGAAGAAACATTATCGGGAGTCAGACGGGGCATGGGGCGACATGCGAGTCGGAATAATTGCATTGATATAGGGCAGAAATGCGCATAGTGGGTGCATGCAGGCTTGGGAGTACCAGTGGTTGGGGTTGAAGCAGGTGTGGCGTGACATCGGGGTCTTCGGAGAATGGGAGCCCGTTGTCGGCGAGCTGAAGCAGAAAGGGCGCGAAGGCTGGGAGGTCGTGGGGGTGTTCCGTGTCGTATCAGGCGATACCGATTGGGGAACCGGGGAGTGGGCGGCAGAGCGCCGCAGGGAGGAGAAGAAGCATCCGCAACACTTCGGGTGGGCGCTTCTGAAGCGACCTGTTCCGCAGCATCCACCGCTGAGGGTGACACCCGACGTTGGCTGGCGGTCGCCCCTGGCTCCGGGCGGTCCGACCTTGAGGTGACGGACGGCTCGCCCAGGATTGCTCAGTCGGCGGGCCGCCGCGATGCAACCGTTCAGAGGCGCAGCGGGGCGATTCGGGCATGACGGGGCATCGGGTGCAGCAGGTGCGGGATGATCATGGGACGACCGCACGCCGCCCGCTGGGCACCGGACCCGCCGTCACCGACTCGACCGAGCGCGTCGAGGACCGACCGGAGCGGCGGCTGCCCGCTGAGCGGTGGGGCAACGTGGTGGCGCCCGCCGACGTCGAGGACCAGGCGCAGCCGGACGGCGGCCGTCGGCGACTTGGCGATGGTCCGACGGCCGGGTGACGGGCCCGTAGGAACCACCGCGGGTACCACCGGAGGCACCGCCGAGGCTGCCACCGCAGGCACTACCGCAGGTACCGCCACGGGGCCGCGTGGTGCGGTCCTGACCGCGGTCCTGGTGGCGGTCTTCACTGGGGGTCTGACCAGCGTCTCGCCCGTTCTCGGGCCCGCCGGGCCGGTGCAGGTCAGGGGCGGTCATCAAGGAATCCCGGGGTCTGACACTTGCCGTCTTCGACCTCGCCGACGTGGTCGACACCGAGCACGGCCTCGACGTCACCGTGTACCGCCGCAAGACCAAGAAGCACACCGTCTCGGCCGTGCTGTACGGCTCCGACCCTGCCACCTGCCCCGTGCGCGCCCTGCAGGCCTACCGCCAGCTCCTCGCCGACGCCGGCCGCACCGACGGCCCGCTGCTGGTCCGGATCAACCGGCACGGCCGCATCGCCGCGCCCATGCTGCGCCGCGGACCGCCTGTCGGCGACCCCACCGGACGACTCACCCCCGACGCCTGCGCCGACGTCGTCGAGCGCCTGGCCGACCGCGCCGGCCTCACCGGAGACTGGTCCGGCCACTCGCTGCGCCGCGGCTTCGCCACCGCCGCCCGCCTCGCCGGCCACGACCTGGTCGCCATCGCCGACGCCGGCGGATGGGACCGCGGCAGCAAGGCCCTGCTGCGCTACCTCGACGACGTCGACCGCGTCGCCCGCTCACCCCTGATCGGCATCGGACTCTGACCCTGGCTCCGTTCGTCCTGATGTTCACCGGCGCCGAGACCACCGTGAACCTCAGGATCAACGGCATCAGGCGCTGCGCCCCACCGTCTGCCCCGGCTGCCGCTTCTGCGAGGAGAACACCGAGGAGTGAGAGCGGTGGCCCGTCGGCAGAGCGCTCCGCCGACGGGCCACCGGTTTCAGCTGCCGCCGTTGCCGTTGTTCTTGAGCAGCACGGCGACCAGGCCTACGACGCCAACTCCAACCAGGAGGGCGACGCCCACTCCCGGGTGGAGATAGGCGACGTAGGTAACGACACCGCCGAGCAAAAGCAGAACAATGGCCTCGAGGCTGAAGTGCCCGTTCAAGCTGAGCCCCCTTCGGGTTCAGGGGACCCGCCGTGCGCCAGCGTCTTGGCCGAGGCAGCGCGCGGCGGGTCATTGCCTAGACCCGCCACAACGCAACGGGCCCGCATCCCAAAGGGAAGCGGGCCCGAACATGAAAAAAGGCCCACGTATCCCTTTGAGATCCGTGAACCGCGCTGGGCTCATGTTGGCACGTCGGCGCCGCGCCTACCAGGGGGTACCGGCAAAAACTTTCTGTGAGAAGCTAACTACTCTCGGACATATTCGCTGGCAGTCGCCGTTCAAGCCACAGACTCCAGTCAGCGACCACCCTGCGTGACCGCTTCTCGAGCCCGTGTCCGCAAAGTCACCTCCTGTGGCCCCACGGCGGCCCTGTCCCGACCGAATCGACCTGACCTTGAGTGTGGCATCACCCGCGCCGGGAAGATCCTGTCCCGGCTGACCTGACCCGCTGCGCCGTTCATCCTGTTGTTCTCCGGCGCCGAGACGACCACAAACATCGGGACAAACGGCATCCGCTACCGGGAGCGCCCCAACCTGCTACCAGTAGTACCCCCGCTAGCAACCCGGCTGGCCTCCCACCTCGGCGGTAGCGGGTAGCGACGCTCAACTTTGCGGACCGTCCAACACGCCCGCGCACGAGACGAGCAGCACCCAGCCGAGCGCTAAGCCACCCGAACAACGACCCGGGCCAACCCCTGACCGACCCAACACCAGGCCGTACCAACACGCGGTCGTGACAGCCGGGCGTCCTGCGGCAGGCCATGGCGGTGGGGGAGCACCCCATCGGTCTCTGCCCTCCAGACCCCCGGGGAGGTCGCTCCCTCGATGTACGGGTCTGGGGTTCCCCCGACCTCGAGTCCGTGACAGGTCACCGCGGGACCGGTCCGCACCCCTCCCCCGCGCGGGGGAGCAGCGCCACGCCAGCAGCTGCCACAGCCGCGCCACAAGACATGCCGCGCGTCCAGTTTTCTGGACGTCCTCGAGCGGCTGCCGGCAAGGGAGGACTGATCGGACGGGCGCGGTCGCGCCCGCGTACCGGGTGCGGGCCTATGCGGCTGGCGCGTTCACCGTGCCCGCCCTTACGGCCGCAAACGGCCTCCCGGACGGCCCCGGGCGCCGCCCGCCTCCTACCGAACCGTCAGACGCCCACAAGAGCCCGTACAGGCCTCGTGGAGCGCCACCACCTCGAGACAGTCACACCCGCGGACGGTGGTGAGCCATCGAAGCCGGATGGCGGGGTGGTGGGTAGCTCTGTTACCCCAGCTATCCACCACCCCGGCGCCCGCCGCGGACGGTGGCCGCAGGCTGCCGGGTGCGGCTCGGCAGGCTTAGGGCGTCCGCCAGTAGGTCATCGGATGCGAGGGCTTCGTGGGCGGGTGTCCCAC
>NZ_BAAALD010000071.1:38494-38609 GCF_039528095.1 Kitasatospora arboriphila | reverse complement strand
CGCCGAGGGTGGTGTCGCGGGCGAGGTCGTGCAGGAGGTCGGCGCCGCGATCGTCCCCGAGCTTGGCCAGCTTCTCGGCCGCCCACACCCGGTGGTCGTCGTTGAGGGTGGTGTC